>NZ_JANSHR010000116.1:50863-64549 GCF_047461675.1 Synechococcus sp. R70.1 | reverse complement strand
AGCTCAGCCCATCTCCGTCAAGGCAGGAGGTTGGTCATGCCACAAAGTGGCTGATTGTCCAGTGAATCAAGGACTAGAGAAGAGCCCTTCTAACGAGAGCGCCCAGAGCTCAGTCGGGTGCGGGAATGCGCAGTTTTTTCGCCGCCCTAATGCCCTACAACATCCAGAAGCTTGGGGGATGGGTGTCGAAGGATCCCGCTGGAGGGATCACTTCAAGAAACTAAGTACCCCCACCCCGAGCACCATCAGCACCCAGAGCAGGGATCCCACCAAAAGGACATTCTTGGCCCGGCTCCAGTCGCTGGCCGAGCTAAGGAGCACCGGCACCGCCACCACCAACAGCAAGCTGTAGAGCACCAACACCAACAGAGCGATTTGGAAAATGAGCATCATCTTTCTTTACGGATCCCTTACAAAAGTCTTGTCTTGGATAAAGGCTCCCGGCAACACCGGGCGGCTCCTTGCTGATCTAGCTCGCTGCGCACCGGCAGCAGGGTAGATTGGGATAACGCTCTGACCAGCAGGCTAAGCGGCGCAGGCCCTGGTTTTTAGTCTTGGGGATGAGCCGCCTACTCGTGGCGTTGTATAGCCTGGAATACTATAGTCGAGTTATAAGCCGACATCAACATCCAGTGCAAGCATCTGGGCTTAGGCTCAGTAGTTGGGGTTATGGCGTCCCCCACGGGCGTGCAGTGGCAGCCCCGCCGGTGCGTCCGCGTAGCTCGCGATAAGCGAGAAAGAATCCCCGCCCCTTAGGGCTGGGAGAACGTCAATATACCAAAACTGGGATCCCTCTCCCTGGCCCGCCTGGCAAGGGAGCAGCTTTATTTGGATACAACCTGGATTCGGAAAGGGTTGAAGTCCGTTGCCACGTCAAAGTAGTCCTCCTGCTCCTGCTGCTTCAGCCAGCCAGTGATGGCATAGGTAAGGGGCGTACAGGCCACTTCGACACCACACTTGAACACGTAGTTAGAGAGGATGAGGCTCACTAGGTTCGGAAAAACTCCCCAGAAGGCAATGAGAATGAACAGGCCCGTATCCACTGCTTGGCCCACCAGGGTCGAGCTGATGGTGCGCGTCCACAGCCAGCGTCCCCGGGTCCACACCTTCAGGCGCGCCAGCACATAGGCATTGGCAAAGCTGCCGCTCCAGTAGGCAATTAGACTGGCCAGCACAATGCGGGGGGTAAGGCCGAGGATCTGGTCGTAGGCTTCCTGGTGGAGCCAATCAGGGGCTGCCGGCAGGGATCCCACGATCATCAAGGTCACGGACATCAGGGCTGCCGAGAAAAACCCCAGCCAGATCACCCGCCGCGAGCGAGCATAGCCGTAGACCTCGGTGAGGATGTCGCCGAAAATGTAGCTGAGGGGGAAAAGAATGGTGCCGCCATCGAAGGTAAAGGGCCCCAAGAGCACGATCTTGGCCGAGGCGATGTTGGAGATGAGCAGCACCGCCACGAACAGGGCCGTCACCGCATCCAGGTGTCGGTAGGCGCGCTCAAAGCTTTGCTCAGCCATCAAGACCCCCCAACAGTTTACGGATATGCCGCAGCTCTTTGACGATTAGGGCTAAGCCCTGGCTGTGCCGTTCCACTTCGCTGGTGAGCTTACGGATTTGCTCTTCTAGGTTAGCGCTGTGAGACTCCTGACGATCTAGGCGCTGGTTGAGGTGGGCAAGCCGCGTCACTACTTCCCGCTGGATCAGGTTTTCCGTACCTTGGATAAGCAGCGTCTCGATGGCGGTGAGCTTGTTCAAGAGCAACTGGGTGTTGGTTTCCGATCCCGCTTCCGCTGCCGCTGCAGGAGTCACCTGCAGGGCCTTTTGGATTTGAGCCAGAAGAGTCTCCGCTTCAAACGGCTTTTCGATAAAATCGAAGTCGACAAAAGGCTCAGGGATGCGGGCCGTTACTTGTTCCTTCATCCCCGACATCATGATAACGGGGGTATTTTTCAGACTGTCTTCGCGGCGGATGGCTTGGAGGGTGTCGTAGCCATCCATCTTGGGCATGACAAAATCCAGCAGGATCAGGTCGGGGTGATGCTTTTTGGCGACCTCCAAGCCCGTCGGTCCGTCTTTAGCCTCCAGCACCTGGAAATGGTCAGCCAGGATGCTGGCCACCATCTTGCGGATCATGATGCTATCGTCAATGACCAACACCGTTTTGGTCGTCATGGCTTTTCCCATCAGTTCAGCCGGATCTGCCCCTTCCTTGAGCTCAGGAGGCAAGTGGAAACCCACCATTAGAGTACTCTCCTGCTTGGCGGAGGTTGTGCTCCGGGATCCAATTTGCCGGCTTCTCTTGCCGCCTAGCGGTTGTCGGCCCACCCTGGCCGCCTTGCTATAATCTACTATCGCATTGTAAACAAACGTTAAGAACCCGTTTGCACTGGCAGGGTCATGAGCTTCCAGTTAAGCCCCGAGCTGTCGCTGCCTATCCCATCGCCGGTGGGGGAGGCTGCTTACCGTGCCTTTCAGTGGGGCAAAAACCTCTTCGGCTTTGCCCACAAGGTCCTCTCCACCCAAGCTGCCGAACTGATGCTCTCTGCCCTCAGGGAGCTGCAGAGCTTTGTCTCCGGCAAGCCTCTGCCACCGCGGGAGCGGGTGAAGGTGAGCGCAGCCACTTTGCAGGAGTTGCGGGCTCGCTACGAGCGACTTCTAGAAGTTGATTGGCAAGATGCGGAAGCAGGCTACTACCCTCACGCGCTTCTCTTCGACAACCCCTGGCTGGACTTTGCCCGCTATTACCCAGCGGTGTGGTTGGAACTGCCCCAGATTGCCCGACGGGTACACGGCCGGCGCTACCAAGAGTTTTCTCCAGACATCTCCACAGAGGGCTACCCAAAATACTACCTTCAGAACTTCCACTACCAAACCAACGGCTACCTGAGCGATCGCTCGGCTGAGCTCTACGACTTGCAGGTGGAGTTGCTGTTTGGGGGTACGGCGGATGCGATGCGGCGACGGGTGATCCGCCTGCTCAAGGATGCCCTCGATCCCAACCTATCTGCTCCCCACATCCTCGACGTAGCCTGTGGCACAGGGCGGATGCTGCGCCTTTTGCGGGGATCCCTGCCCAAGGCGGCGCTGTATGGCTTGGATCTTTCTCCTGCCTATCTGCGCAAGGCCAACCGGCTGTTGCAGGAGTTGCCCGGGGAGCTGCCGCAGCTTATTCGCGCTAACGCCGAGGCCATGCCCTACGCTGACGCTTTCTTCGATGCAGTTGTCAGCGTTTTTCTTTTCCACGAGCTGCCTGGCCCAGTTCGGCAAAATGTCTTCAACGAGATCAGCCGGGTGGTGAAGCCAGGGGGCGTGGTTGTCGTCTGCGACTCGGTGCAGCTGCTGGATTCGCCGGAGCTGGAGGAGACGATGGAAGCTTTTGCGCAAACCTTCCACGAGCCCTACTACCGCGACTACATCCGCGACGATCTGGGAGCGCGCCTGCAGCAGGCAGGCTGTAAGGTGTTGCGCCGAGAAACCCACTACGTTAGCACTTACCTCTTGGCCCGTAAGAGTTGAGCGCCCTTGCCAAAAGCTTCAGAAGAGATTCGCAGTAGTCTACCTAGGGGTATAGTAGTAGCAGACACCAAACTTGATACGAAGCCAGGCCACCAAGACCATGGACGGGAAGGTGGTTAGCGTTCATCTCTTTACTTAGGCTCATGTCTCCTCCTCATGGATCCCTCCGTGCCGGCATCACTGCACTGAAGCAGGAGCGCTACCTAGAGGCGATCAACCTTCTTGAGTCTTTCTGCTACTGCTGCTCGATTCAAGGAAGCTCGCCGCGCCAGGGGGAGCGCAGCCGTCCTAAGCTAGACCCAGAGGAATGTGCTCTGGCTCGAGTGGCTCTGGTCATGGCCTATCAGGGCAGTGGCGACTTGGAACGGTCGACAGCCCTCTGCCAGGAGCTGCTGGAGCAGGGGGAGACTCCTTCAACTCCCCCCTGGGCACGGGAATGGGCAGCGCAGGCTCTTGCTACCCTCAAGCAGGCAGCAGAACACCCTATGCCCCCTGAGGAGGTGATGGCACGGTTGCCTGTCCTCCAGCAATTGGAGGCCTGTCAGCCCCGCTGTAGCTCTCGCGACCCGGCCCCCTATCTGCTCAAGGCCACCCACTGACTGGCTGAATTTAAGAAGCTGGACTTTGGCAGCTAGGTTCTATCCTTTGCGCAGTAGGAAAGCTCCGAATGTATGCCTGCCACTGAGCCCACTACCTATCACTTCATCGTTGGCAGTCTAGATTTTTTGCGGTCTGAACCTCTGGAGGAGGTGCTGGAGGAGCGTCGGCGACATTACGCGGAGCAGCATCGCCCCATTGATTTCCACTGGGTGCCCCAGCCAGCTTTCATGGAAGCTCCCGAGTTAAAACCCCTGCGCAACAAGTTGAAGGAGCCGCTGGGGGCAGTGGTCTCGACTAACGAGAATTTCATTCGCTGGCTGGCGGTGCGCCTTGGCTTTGTGGAAAAGGGCAGCTTTGTGGCCCCCAGTGAGTCGATTCCGGATCCCTTGCGCTCCCTGTCGTTGTCGGAAAGCTGAGGGGCTTGTCCCCATTGCTGCCTTGGCACCTTGCCGCGCCCAGAAGGACACGCTGGGCGGCGAGGGGTGAGCTGCTCTAGCGGTGGCCGGGGAGGCGGGTTTGATTGCAGGCTAGGTCAAAATTTAAGATTAGGGCTTAGGGCACCTCTCCCGCTCCAGCAGCAGCAAGGCTGTCGGGCAGCAGGAAAGGTGGGAGAGGGAGATAGGCTGGGCGGGGGCACCATGACTTGGGAACAACGAAGGGACTGGCTGCAAGAGGGAGCAGAGCTCTACTTAGTGTCAACAGCGGCTATGGAGACGCTGAAGTCAGAGGAGCTGGGTTCTCCCCTTGAGCCGATAACAAGCCCTGCCTCTAGCTTGCCAGGAGGCCCAGCCGGGGATCCCTTGCCAGAGCCGCCTCCCGAGGATCCCAAAGAGAACAGCCCAACGGAGAAGCTAGAACAGGCGGATCCCCCTTTCTCAGGGACAGGCCTGGGAAACTTCGCTGCCGTGCTGGGCCGACGCAATTTCCTGCTGCTGTGGATGGGGCAGGTGTTTTCCCAGCTGGCCGACAAGGTGTTGTTGGTGCTGCTGATTGGGGTGACCTCCAAGCGGTTTCAGCCAGAGGGGGCTTCCATCAGCGGCTGGGTAGCGGCGGTTATGCTGGCCTTTACCCTGCCGGCAGTGTTGTTGGGCAGCTTGGCAGGGGTATTCGTGGATCGCTGGCCTAAGAAGGCCGTGCTGGTGCTCTCCAACGTGGTGCGCGGCATCCTGGTGCTGCTGCTGCCGCTGCTGCTCTGGCTGACGGCGGGGCGTGACCTTTGGCCAGGGATCCCTTTGGGCTTTGGCGGGCTGCTGCTGATTAGCTTTGCCGTCTCTGTCTTGACCCAGTTTTTTGCCCCTGCCGAACAGGCCACTCTGCCGCTAATCCTGCCCAGGCGGGAGCTGTTGGCGGCCAACTCCCTTTACACCACGACGATGATGGCTTCGCTGGTTGTCGGCTTTGCCATTGGCGAGCCGCTGTTGACGCTGGCGGAGCGTTGGGTGCGCACCTGGTTGCCCGGCTGGGAGGTGGGGCCAGAGCTGTTGGTGGGGGGAGCCTACCTTTTGGCGGGATCCCTCCTGCTGCTGTTGCAACCGCACGAGAAGCTAGACTCCCGCTCCTGGGAAGCTCCCCATCTCTGGGAAGATCTCAAGCTGGGCCTACAGTACATCGGGCAAATGCCCCTGGTCCGCGCAGCCCTGCTGCAGATGGTGGTGCTCTACTCGCTGTTTGCGGCGCTGGCGGTCTTGGCGGTGCGGATGGCGGAGGTGATGGCGGAGCTGGAAGCCGATCAGTTTGGAGTGTTGCTGGCTGCTGCCGGCCTAGGCATGGGGATTGGCGCCTTTTGGGTAGGGCACATAGGCCGAGGAGTAAGCCGTCGGGCCTGGAGCGGGCTGGGATCCCTCCTGCTGTCTCTGGCGCTGGTGGCTTTGTCGTGGACAGAGAGGAAGCTGTTTCCCAGCTTAGCCTGGATTGCTCTGCTGGGGTGTGGGGGGGCTTTGGTGGCGGTGCCGATGCAAACTCTGCTCCAGGAGGAAACTCCTGAACATCTGCGGGGCAAGGTGTTTGGGTTGCTCAACAATGCCGTTAACATTGCCCTCAGCTTGCCGCTGGTGTTGACAGGGGTAGCGGAAACCTATCTGGGCCTTTCCTGGACGTTTCTTGCCCTGGCAGTCTTAAATGCGTCGGCAGGAATGTACTTCTGGAGTTTGTTGAATAGAGAGGCTTGACTTCTTCGCCAGCTCTAGCTAAGTTGCTCCTTCCCAGCAGCGGTGCCGGCCTCCCCAAGCCCTCCGCGCCGCTGACGGCAGGGCAAGGCAGAGCTTAGGAGCAGCCCCATAGCTACGCGCCGTCCTGCTGTCGGGCTGCTGCTAGCTTTCCCATGCCCAGGCAGCAAGCAGAGGGGGGATCCGCGTCTGCTAACCTTATGGGAGGTTTAACCGTTCTAGCAGCGTAGGGATCCACCCATGCACATTGCCTGGATAGGCAAGAAAACACCCTTTTGTGGCAACGTCACCTACAGCCGCGAGGTAACCAACGGCCTTTTGGAGCGGGGCCATCAGGTGAGCTTTTTCCACTTCACCAACGAAGAGGCCGCCGCTGAGGGGGGATCCCGTCCGGGGAGCAACTGGCGTGCCGAGCTGGAGGGGCGGGATGTCTCTCTGCCCTGTCTCTACAAGTCGCAGATCTACACGATCCCGGCTCCTAACGCCCGGCGGCTGCTGGAGCAAGCCCTGCGGGAATTGCAGCCGGATTTGGTGCATGCTTCTTTGACCATTTCGCCCATTGATTTTGCGTTGCCCGAGATCTGTGCTGAGCTCAACCAGCCCCTAGTGGCCACTTTCCACCCAGCTTTTGACCGACGGCGGCGCAACATCGCCTCCCGCACCCAATACTTGGCCTATCAGCTCTATGCCCCCTGTTTGGCCCACTACGATCGCACCATCGTCTTCTCGGAAACGCAGCGCCAGATCCTGGTCAAACTGGGGGTGGGCAGCGAGCAGGTGGTGGTCATTCCCAATGGCGTCGATGTTGACAAGTATTCGCCAGGGCCCTCCACCCTCAAGCAGCGGCTAGGGCTAGAGCGGGTCTTCGTCTACCAAGGGCGGATCTCGCCGGAAAAGAATGTCGAGGCCCTGCTCAAAGCCTGGAAGCAGGCTCAAATGGGGGAAAAGTGCGGCCTGCTCATTGTGGGGGATGGACCCCTGCTCAATACCCTCAAGCCTTTCTACACCCGCCAGCACGGGATCTACTGGCTGGGCTATGTTGCCGACGAGCAGGAGCGCATTGAGATCTTGCGGGGATCCGACGTGTTCATTCTCCCCTCCTTGATCGAGGGGCTGTCTTTGTCGCTGTTGGAGGCAATGGCCTGTGGGGTAGCGGCGGTGGCCACTGACGTCGGCGCCGATGGCGAGGTTCTGGCGGACGGAGCCGGGATCCTGTTGGATCCAAGCCGAGTGACGGTGGAGCTGCAAACGCTATTGCCCCTCTTGCGGGATCAGCGGGAGTTTACCCAACTGCTGGGGATGAAAGCCCGCCAACGGGTTCTGGAGCGCTACACCCTCAGCCACAACCTCAGCCGCCTGGAACAGCTCTACCGAGAGGTGTGTCAGGGATCCCGTCAGCCCAGAAGGGCGTAGCCGCCAATGACCTCGACAACATTAACTCAAGCAGAGCCTTTGGGAGAAGACGGGGTAGAGCCTGTACTATCTTTGCTAGACTGCATCGTTATGTTGCTGAGGGATTGGCTCTACCTTCCCCATGGAGGAGCACAGCCCGCAAAAAGCTTTACCGGCCCAGCCGCCCGCCGGGCGGGCAGGTTTGTCCTGGTCGGACTCCTTGCTTCCTCCCAAAGTTCTGCCTGCCTCGCTGCCGTCCACAACCGACCCGAGCACTCCCAGCTCAGGGCAGGAGGATCCCCGCTCTAGGCTTGGTACTGCCAAGGAGAAGGAGCCGCCAGCCCTCTTGCCCAGTCGGGCCAACAAAGCTGAAGCGGGGGCAGACCAGCAGTCGATGCTGTACTTGTTGGGAGGATTGGCTTTTGCCCTGCGCTCCTTCAATAACCTCAACCAGATCCTGGAGTTCACGGCTTTTGTGGCCAGCCAACTCACTGGGGCTGAGGGGGGAGCGCTGGTGTTGTTTAACCCCAACGGCACTATTCAACTGGATCAACTGCACTGTTTCGATCTCGAGCGCCGCGAGCAGATTCGCGCCGAGATGGAGCAGATTGCCCAAGCCCTATCTGCTCAGGAGCCTCTTCTCAAACTAGAGGGATCCCTGGCGGTGAAGATCCCAGCTCTTGAACATCTTCTGGACGAGCGTCTGCGCCAGAGCCTGGGGCCGGATGGGCGCCTATTTGGCACGCCGCTGTTGATCCGTAACTCTGTCCAGGGTCGCTTGTACGTCTTCAGCCGCCAGCCCAACTACCACTGGACCGAGCCTCGCCAGCAACTTTTGCGCCTAGTGGCTGACCAAGCGGGTGTAGCCATCGAGAATGAGCGCCTGCGGACAGCCTTGCGCCGCAGAATGGCCCTGGAAAAAGAAATGGAGATCGGCTCCTACATCCAGACCCAACTGTTGCCCCGCCAATACCCCCAAGTTCGGGGCATTCGACTGGCAGCCCGCTGCCGCGTAGCCAGCAAAGTGGGGGGCGACTACTACGATTTCATCAAGATCCCGAGGGGGCCTGCCTCTGCAGAGCCGGCCAGCAACCGGGCGGAACCGCCTGAGCCCTCCGCAGACTCTCGCCTAGCGATTGTCATTGGGGATGTCATGGGCAAAGGTGTACCTGCCGGGCTGCTCATGAGCATGACCCGCGCCATGGTGCGGGCAGAAGCTCTTAACGGCCACTCGCCGGCCCGCGTTCTCCAACATCTCAATCGGGCCATGTACAGCGATCTCAAAAACTCCAGTCGCTTTATCAGCCTGTTTTACTCGGAGTACGATCCCTGCTCCCGTCGCCTGTGCTTTGGCAACGCCGCCCACAACCCTCCCCTCTGGTGGCAGGCCCGCACCCGTGAGATTCAGCCTTTGGATACGGAAGGGGCGCTGATTGGCTTGGAGGAGCACAGCCAATACTCAGAAAGCTGTGTGCAACTGCAGCCAGGAGATGTTGTAGTCTACTACACCGATGGCTATATTGAGGTTGCCAATACCCGCGGGGAGCGGCTGGAGACTGCCGGTCTAATGGATGCTATCCAGCGGGCTGCCAGCTGCTACGAGTCGCCAGAGGAGATCCTGGAAAGTCTCTTTGCGCAGATGGATGCTTTCCGAGGCCGCCAGGGAGTCCACTTTGTTGTCCCAGAGCCAGCGGTGGAGCTAGAGCTCCTGTTCCGGGAGGAAATTTCCCTGCGACCTATGCCGGTGGACGATACCACCCTGGTGGTGCTGAAGGTGTTGCCGGAGCCTGAGGCCGCCTAGCTCCAGAAGGTCTGGAGTTGGATGGCCAAGGGTAGGGCTACCGTTTGCGCTAGTGGGACGGAACCTCACCTGCCCTAGTGTGACGCGCAGAGTTTACAGTACTCTCTAGCTGGGGGAATTTGTCCGTCTTTACTTGAGCTTTACCGGAGGTATGGGCATGAACTTCACTTCCTCTTACCTGCCAGCTCCGCCCGCCTTGCAGACAAAGGCCATCGTTGCCCAGGTGTTCCGCCAAGATGTGCTGGGCGATATCCGCAAAGGTTGGAACAACTTTGTGGAATCAGGCCAAATTTGGGCGCTTCTGATAGGGCTGGTGGCGGGCTACATGCTCAAGAGCATCACCAGCTCCCACTAAGGCTAGGTGGGCTTTGGCAGGGGTCTTCTAGCCATTGCAAGGCAGGCTTTTGTTTCCACGGCAGCCATCTCTTTGGGTGCTGGTTCCTATGCCTGAGCCAACCTCACCTTCCACCCCCCGTCCCTGGAGCAGCCGCTTCGAGGGATCCCTACACCCCCAAATTGCCCGCTTCAACGCCAGCATAAGCTTTGACATTCGCCTTTTGCCCTACGAGGTGGCCGGATCCCTGGCCCACGTGCAGATGTTGGGGGCCTGCGGCATCCTGAGCCGGGAAGAGGCGGAGCAAATTCGGCAAGGGCTGGAGCAGATCCAGAAAGAGGCAGCCGAGGGGAGTTTTCAGCCTGACCCAGAGGCTGAAGATGTCCACTACGCCGTCGAGCGCCGGCTGGTAGCGTTGGTAGGGGAGGTGGGGAAAAAGCTGCACACCGGCCGCTCCCGCAACGACCAAGTGGCCACCGACTTGCGCCTTTACCTGCGGGATCAAATTGACGCCATCCGCCATTCTCTCTGGGAGCTGCGAGGGGTTTTGCTGGAGTTGGCTAGCCAGCACGTGGAGACAATCCTGCCCGGCTACACTCACCTGCAGCGGGCCCAGCCCGTTAGCCTAGCCCATCACCTTTTGGCCTACGAAGAGATGTTCTGGCGGGACTGGCAAAGGCTGGGGCGAGTGCGGGAGGAGGTCAACGTCTGTCCCCTGGGATCTGGGGCGCTAGCCGGCACTTCCCTGCCCATCGACCGGCAGTTTGTTGCTCATCTGCTGGGGTTTGAGCGCATCAGTGCCAACAGCCTGGATGCAGTGAGCGACCGCGACTTCCTCGTAGAGTTCCACGCCGCCGCCAGCTTGATCATGGTTCACCTCAGCCGCCTCTCGGAAGAGATTGTCCTCTGGGCCTCGCAGGAGTTTGGCTTTGTCGCCCTCACCGATACCTGTGCTACCGGCTCTAGCCTTATGCCCCAGAAGAAAAACCCCGACGTGGCAGAACTGGTGCGGGGCAAAACCGGGCGGGTGTTTGGGCATCTGCAAGCCCTGCTGGTTACCCTCAAAGGGCTGCCCCTGGCCTACAACAAAGACTTGCAGGAGGACAAGGAGGGGCTTTTTGATACTGTCGATACTGTCAAAGCTTGCCTAGAGGCGATGCGGATCCTCCTGCGAGAAGGGATCCAGTTCCAAACCCAGCGCCTGGAGGCCGCGGTGCAGGCAGACTTTTCCAATGCCACCGATGTAGCCGACTACCTGGTGCGCAAAGGAGTCCCTTTTCGCACTGCTCACGACTTGGTGGGGCGGATTGTGCGCACCTGTCTTGCGGAAGGGATCCTGTTAAAGGACTTGCCCCTGGAGCGCTGGAAAAGCTTTCACCCGGCCTTTGAGGAGGATATCTTTACGGCCATCGATCCCCGTCAGGTTGTGGCTGCGCGGCTTAGCCCCGGCGGAACCGGTTTTGCCGCAGTGCGGCAGGCCCTGCAACGAGCCCATGCCCGCCACCAGCAACCAGAGCTAGCGTAAACTCTGGCTCAGCCCACCCTAGGAGGAGCTCCATATTGGAGGCAGGATGCGATCCCGAACCATCTCCCCACCCCCCTTCCCTCTGGGGGAAGCGGGAGCAGCAGCCCCAAGTTTTAGCGACTTCCGCGCCCGTCCCTATTCCTGCTCTGAGGGCAAGATGTGGGAGTAGTTTCTGTACACCCTGCTGCGCCTCAACGGCATTCCCAACAAGGAGTTGGTGGCTGCTGTCATCCGCCAGACCTTGAGTGCAGGCAGGGCGGCAGTTGAGCTGGCTGCGGCGGGAGGGTTACGAGCGCCTGAGTGCAATTTTACGAAAGATTGAAGCCTAGGCGAAGAAATATTGAGAACAGCTCTGAATCATGCCGAAATAGCCTCTGAGGATGGTAGCCTGAAACAGACTCTGGGAAACACTCTTTACCTTCTCTTGGGTTGAAATGTCTAACAAGTTTAACCCCTTTGACAAACCCTCCAAGGGTAATTGGGCAGGCCGCACTTTTTCTGCTGCTGTTGGCGCCTCCTTGGCTGCTGGGGTTTGCATAGCTCACGGCAAGCCCCTTCTCTTCTCGCTGCTGGTGGCCACTTGCGCAACGGTGTTTACTCTCATCTGTGACGAGATGGAGTGGATTTAAGCCTAGCAGTAGCTTTGCCTTCTCCCACAGCCAACATTTCTACTATCATTTTGTGCGATAAAAGCTGAAAGAAGATCGTTAAAACCTAACCTAAAGGGAGGGATTCTTGTTCCTCCGCTTCGACTTCGGGGGCTGCAGGATCCCTCTTCATCTGTTCTAGTGGGCGTGTGGAGGTGGAGCTGCCACCAGGTTGCCTGTTGGCAGAGCTAAAGTGGGGCAGGTCTTCACGACAAGGGCGGCTATAGTCTCTGTTGAGAACCCTGCCGACCAAAGGCCCTCCGGAGCAGATTAGTCCATTGCCCTTGATCCCATGGCTTCCCCTCCTCTGGTTTCTGTAATCTTGGGTACGCGGCCCGAGGCCATTAAGCTGGCTCCAGTGATCCAGGCCCTGCGGGCCAGTCCCTACCTGCGCACCGAGGTCGTCCTGACGGGGCAACACCGAGAGATGGTGGATCAGGTGATGCGGCTTTTTGGCCTCCAGGCGGACTGGGACTTGGGGATCATGCGGCCTCGCCAAAGCCTAGCTGATATTACCGAAGCCACCCTGCGCGGCCTAGAACCCTACTTGCAGGGGAAACAGCCCCAACTGGTTTTGGTTCAGGGTGACACCACCACAGCCTTTGCTGCCGCCCTGGCTGCTTTTTACCAACGCATTCCCGTGGGGCATGTGGAAGCCGGCCTGCGCACCGACGATCTTTACCACCCTTTTCCCGAGGAGGCCAACCGCCGCCTCATCTCCCAGTTGGCTACCCTCCACTTTGCCCCCACGCCGCAGGCCGTGGAAAACCTCAAGCGCAGCCACGTGGTGGGATCCATCTACTGCACGGGCAACACCGTCATCGATGCCCTACAGCAGGTGGCTTCCCTTGGGATCCCCTGTCCTATCCCCGGCCTAGACTGGGAGCGCTATCGCGTTTTGCTGGTTACCATACACCGGCGGGAAAACTGGGGGGATCCCCTTCAAGCCATTGCCAAGGCTCTCCTGCAACTTTTGGCTGAGTTCCCCGACACGGCTATTCTTTTGCCTCTCCACCCCAACCCAGTCGTGCGGGAGCCCCTGCAAGCGCTCTTGGGATCCCAGGAGCGGGTCTTTCTCACTGATCCCTTGGACTATCCCTGCTGGGTAAGCGCCATGCAGCGCTGTACTTTCATTCTCACTGATTCGGGCGGCATTCAGGAAGAGGCCCCTGCCCTGGGCAAGCCGGTGCTGGTGCTGCGGCAAACCACTGAACGCCCCGAGGCGATTGCTGCTGGCACCGCCCGCCTGGTCGGCACCCACCCCGAAAAGATCCTGGAGGCGGCTCGGGAGTTGCTTACCGACCCTCAAGCCTACGCCCGCATGGCACAAGCCAAAAACCCCTTCGGTGACGGCACAGCCGCCCAGCAAATTTGCCGCCTCATCGAGAGTCAGTTCGCCGCAAGAGCTAGTATTCTAAGCGGAGATTAGCTTATCAGGAAGATACCAGCCTGTTTTAAGGGCAACAGTCTATCTCCTTCAGCTCTATGTACTGTAGAGCATATGGGTTCGTAGGCAAGTTAGCATTCCTAGAAAGCTCAACTTCAAGGGGGGATGCGTAAGTAAAGTAGCGAACATAAAAGAGCCTAGACTATCCCAGTGAGGCCTTTTGGAAGCTGTTACCTGGCAAAAAACGTTTTTAACATTGGCAAAGAAGGGGAGTTGCCTTAGGATCGGCTAGGATGTTTAGCATTGGCTAGGATAATAA
>NZ_JANSHR010000116.1:40826-50763 GCF_047461675.1 Synechococcus sp. R70.1 | reverse complement strand
ATATCCTGAGGGCTGATATGCCATCCAGTTGGTCTTATACCTCCTCCCCTAGTCCTGATCAGGGTCTGGAGCAGGCCCACTCAGCTTCTTCTTGCTCCAGCCGACCCTCCCTAGGCGAAGGGCTGGCAGCCAACTTTGAAGGGAACGGGGCTCAGACTAAGGCGGCAGGTTATCCAGAGGAAAGCATGCTGAGCAATGCCGCAAAAATCAAGGTCGTGGGGGTGGGGGGAGGAGGTGGCAACGCAGTCAACCGGATGGCAGCTAGTAATCTCAAGGGCGTCGAGTTTTGGAGCATCAACACCGATGCCCAGGCGCTTGCCCAATCCTCAGCGCCAACAGTAAACCGTCTGCAAATCGGGCAAAAGCTAACTCGTGGACTAGGGGCAGGCGGCAATCCGGCCATTGGTCAAAAAGCGGCCGAGGAGTCCAGCGAGGAAATTGCCGCCATTCTCAAAGGGGCAGATCTGGTCTTCATTGCTGCTGGCATGGGAGGGGGCACAGGAACAGGGGGAGCGCCGGTGGTGGCCCAGATTGCCAAGGCTAGCGGCGCCCTGACCGTGGGAGTGGTGACGCGGCCTTTTTCTTTTGAGGGCAAGCGGCGCGCCAAGCAAGCTGAAGAAGGGATCCAAGCCCTGCAGGAGGCAGTGGATACCTTGATTGTGATCCCCAACGACAAGTTGCTCTCGGTAATCTCTGAGCAAACCCCTGTGCACGAAGCCTTTCGCGTTGCCGATGATGTCCTACGCCAGGGAGTGCAAGGTATCTCGGACATCATTCTCATCCCCGGCATGATCAACGTGGATTTTGCCGATGTGCGCAGCGTCATGGCCGATGCTGGGACTGCCCTGATGGGCATTGGGATGGGATCCGGTAAGTCCCGTGCCCGCGAAGCCGCCATTACTGCTGTGTCCTCTCCCCTTTTGGAAACCTCCATCGAGGGGGCCAAGGGCGTACTCTTCAACATCACGGGCGGACTGGATCTGTCGTTGCACGAGGTAACGGTAGCAGCGGAGATCATCGCCGAGGCTGTAGATCCAGAGGCCAACATTATCTTTGGCACGGTGCAAGACGAGCGCATGCAAGGCGAGGTGCGCATCACCGTTATCGCCACAGGTTTTGACCGCTCGCGATCGGCTGCTAGCCCTCCCGCGGCGAAGACCTCCACAGCCAACTCAGTGGGAACGCGCAAGCCCTCCTCAGAGCCACCCCCTCGGCAGCCCCCTGAGCCTGAGCCCCCGACTTCTGGGGGGTTGGACATCCCCGAGTTTTTACGCCGCCGCCGTCCCACCCTCTAGCCAGGGGAGGGGGCAATGCTGGGGAAAGCTTTGGAGGTGGGGAGGAGTCATGAACATTGTTGTACTAGCGGGAGGCCGTTCGGCAGAACGGCAGATCTCCCTAGTGACAGGGAGAGCCTGCAAGCGGGCTCTGGAGGACTTGGGGCATCGGGTCAAGCTCATCGACCCGGAGGAAGATTTGCCCCTGCGTCTCTGGCAGGAACGGCAATCTGGCTGCGACTTCGTCTGGATTGCCCTGCATGGTCCGGGTGGCGAGGATGGTGTGGTGCAGGGGATGCTGGACTGGCTGGGCCTGCCCTACCAGGGATCCGGGCCGCTGGCCAGCGCCCTAGCTATGGACAAGCTGGTCTCCAAGCAGATCTTTCGTGCCGAAGGGGTCCCTACCCCTGACTGGTTGGTCTGGGATGAGGCACAGCCGCTCTCCTGGGCTGAGTGTGCGGCGCGCTTGGGATCGCCGCTGGTGGTAAAGCCCAGCAACAGTGGCTCGACGCTGGGGATCAGCATTGTGCAGGATGAGCAGTCGTTTGCCCAGGGGCTGGAGTTGGCCCGCTCGATCTCGGCGCGGGTTTTCCTGGAGCGCTACATTCCTGGCAAGGAGATTACCCTTGCTATTCTCTCCGGCCAAGTTCTGCCGGCCATTGAGATCATCCCGGCGCGGGGGGATTTCTACGATTACGAAGCCAAGTACGCCCCCGGCGGCTCGCGGCACTTGATCCCCTGTTCCCTCAGCTCGTCAGGATTAGCCCGCTGTGAGGCCGTGGGCCTCGAGGCCTATCGGGTGCTGGGGTGCGAGGGTTTGGCGCGGGTGGATCTGCGGGTGGACGCCGACGAGAACCCCTGGGTGCTGGAGGTGAATACCTTGCCTGGCATGACTCCTACCTCCCTCTGTCCTGAGGCAGCGGCGGCTCTGGGCTGGACGTTTACGGAGCTGGTAGACCGGATCTTGCAAGATGCCCTACAGAGAGCGGCTGCAACTCGCTCAGCCTTGCCTGCATCTCGGTCTTCTCCCCTGGGTTCGCCAGCCTGATAGGAACGCTGGCTTAGCAGCGCCTCCAAAAGTGGCGGCAGCGGCTTCGGGGTAAAATTGGGCAGAAAGGCCCCCGGCAGAGGGGGTTTCCCTGCAAAGGCAGGGCAGCGGTGAGTTCTATGCAAGAAAAAACCATTGTCCGCAATTATTTCAACACCGTTGGCTTCGAGCGCTGGCGCCGCATCTACGGCGAAGAGGAAGTTAACTTCGTCCAAAAGGACATCCGACTGGGCCATGCCCGCACGATTGAAACGGTGTTGCAGTGGCTAGGGGATCCCTCCGGTTTGCGCATTTGCGATGCCGGGTGTGGGGTGGGCAGCCTTAGCCTGCCTCTGGCTGCTCGTGGGGCGCAGGTGTTTGCCAGCGACATTTCCGAACAAATGGTCAACGAAGCACGTCGCCGGCAGCAGATTGAGCTGGGATCCCTGGACAACCCCCAGTTTCAGGTCTTGGATCTGGAGGAGCTAACGGGGCAGTACGATGTTGTCATCTGCCTGGACGTGATGATCCACTACCCCGAAGCCGACGCCCTGCGCATGCTTAAGCACTTGACCAGCCTGGCCAAGTCCCGCCTGATCTTCAGCTTTGCTCCCAAAAGCCCCTGGCTGACGCTGCTCAAGAAAGTAGGGGAGTTCTTCCCTGGATCCACCAAAACCACCCGTGCCTACCTCCACCGCGAGGCCACCTTGGTCAGCCACCTTGTCGGGTGGGGCTGGAAAGTCCAGCAACGACAAGCCATTCAAACCCGCTTCTACTTCGCCCGTCTGCTCGATCTGGTGCGCTAAATCCGGCGGAGGGGAGCCGATAACTTTTGCAGGACAAGCCGCGCCTTGGCCTACACTTCCCAATCGGGTGTTGGCAACTGGAAACGGCGGCCTCTTGGCAAGGGAACGGTCGGGATCCCTAGTTTGCAGCTGGCTTTGGACTTCCCGGCACCCGCAGCAGCTCTGCCCCTTCGAGTACCCGCGCCGAGCGGATGACATCTCCCACCTGGATGCGCTCCACCCACTCCATGCCACTGGTGACATAGCCAAACACGGCATAGCGCCCATCCAAAATTGGCAGAGCAGAGAGGGCGATATAGAACTGGGAAGAGGCCGAATCCAGAGGGCTGGAGCGGGCCATGCCCACCGCCCCCAAACGATGGGGCAAAACCAACTTGCTCAGGGCTACGGGATCCTCAATCAAAGTGTTGTAGCGGGGGTAGGGTTCTCCGCGCACCTGGATTTCCAAAGGGATAGTGCGCAGGCGGTTGCTGCCTGGCTCGGTGGCGCCACCGGTGCCATCCCCTTGGGGATCTCCTCCCTGCACCACAAACGGTTGGGGATCTTTCTCTACCCGATGGAAAGTCAAGCCGTTGTAGAAGCCCCGCTGCACCAAGTCGACAAATTGGCCAGCCGTAAGGGGCGCCGCATCGCCGCGGATCTCCAGAAGCACCCGCCCTAGGCCTTCAGCGGTCTCGATTTCCAGTTCCACCACTGCCTTGCCCTGCAGCTGGGGGCGATCGGCGTAGGCCGCCGGGATCCCCTTTGAGGCTTCCGGTGCAGGAGGCATGCTGCGGCAGGCCAGCAGACTGAGACAGACATATCCCAACACGCAGGCAATCCCCGCCCTGCGACGGCTTCCTTTCCCCAGCCTGCACACTGCCATCTGTGCGCTTCCCTCCTAAATTGACTGAGGTAACCCCAACTGCAGGGTAACGCTGCGGACGCCATTGCTCACGGCCACCCCGTGGGGGCTGATGGAGGTGACCCGCCACTCGCCTTTCACCGTCTGGCCAACCGGCACCTGCCGCATCACTTTGTCCACCAAGATCAAGGCCTTGGGAGCGCCTGGATCGTGGATCAACCCCACCAATTTCATCTGCGGCGGTGCTGGAGGCGGAATCCGTGCCGGCGGATTAGACACGCGAGCGGAAGGGGGAGGGCCGGCTGCCAGGGCAACCGGGGGACTGGTGGCCGCTGTCAACCTTGCCGAGGGCGCCTCTGGCTTCTTCCCTCTTGGCTCTTGAGACGGAACCTGTTCAGGCAACTTGGGAGGGTTTTCATCCTTCGAAGCCAAGGAGAGCTCTTGGGCTGGCAGGGAAGCAGAGTAGACAGGCTCAGGCCTCTCGTGGCTGGGATCCCTCGTCGGTACAGAAACTACCAGCTGCGGGCGCAGAGTCATCCAGAAGGCCAGACCTGCCACCAGCGCGGCTGCCGAAGCCAAGCCCAGCAGCAGTCCACCTCTCGCTGAAGAACGGCGGGGAAGCAAAGGGGGGCGCGTACCCCAATAGGGATACTCCTCCGCCCCCTCTTCCTCTAGGCTTTGCTCCAACTCCTCCAAGAGCTCATCCAGCAGAGAGTCTGCTTGAGTTGTGTAGCTGGACAAGGCCCACGGAGAACAACGGCTCCTGGCTGCTGAAGCATCAAACCCAGACACGGAAACAGGCCCTCCCTACCTTGGACGGCAAGGAGCCCGTGGCTTGAAACACCCCAGCCGCCAACCGCCGTCTCCCTAGCCCAGCGACCTTAGAGGAGCCGCATTTCTGGGTACTCGGTCAACAGCGCCTCTGCCGACAGGGTGTCTCCTTCTAGCTGCGGCGTCCACAGCACCTCGATGGCCACAATCCGCTCGGCAGGGATGGAGGCCAACTGCATCAGCCACTGCCGCAGCTCTGCCACGGACTTAACTACAGGTAGTGTACCTAAGTTGCCGCGATACGCAACCAGTAGAGTGACGACCAGGTACTCGCCAACCTCGGGGATCCCGGCAGCCGCCCGCCGCAGAGCTGCTTGAGGAAGCTGCTGGATCTGGTTGTTGCGGTTGGTGAGGGTTTCGGCGCTAAACTTGCTCCGCTCTTGCAAAGAGGCTTGATAGAACAGGGATTCGGCGCGGGAGAGGGGCAGCTTCTCCGCCTCGGCATAGCCATAGGCCCAGTAGTCGCTGTAGCGCATCAAGCCAAGGCTAACCTCTTGCAACAATTGGCTCAGCCCCTCTGGCGACTGGGTATCCGCTTCCAGAGCCAGCGCATTGATCTCCTTTTGCAGTTGGCGGGCGCTGGCCAGTAGGCCCACCTTCACTTGGGCAACGGTTACCTGCGGGTCGCTAACTTCCTCTTCTTCGGCAACAGCCGAGCGCAAGCTGCGCACTAGAAAGCTACCGGCCCCAATCAAGAGCAGCAACGCCAGCAGGCTGCCACCGCCTCCCCAAAACAAGGGCACCACCAGCGGAAAGCCAAGCCCCCCGCCATAGCTGGGGTACACGGGAGCCGAGCGAGGGCCGACAGAGCGGGGAGCTGAGAAGGTCGGGGAGCGGAAAGAGCCGCCGCCAATGCGGCCACCGCTGCGCGCCCAGACAGCGCTCACAGGGGCCAAAGCCAGGATCAAAGCCAGGGCAAGAGCCAACAGAGAGCGGCAGGTGCGACCAATGTGTTTCAGCATGTTCACAGTTTATCCATCACAGGGCTAGTCCTTACTCAATTGTAGGCTTTCTCCTCAGGCGCTAGAGGCCAAGGACGCGCTCCGCTTAACCAGCAGCTTGGAGCATTACAGACCATTACAATCTGTAGCGAGCCCCCTAGAGATGGGCACTAGACCCCTAACCCATGGGCAAATAGGGGCCGGCAGGCGGTCAAGAGGAGGAGCAATGCAAGTGGAAGTGCCAGTTCAAGAGCGATCTCTTCAGCCCTTGGCCCAGAGGAAGATTCGGCTATTGGTGTTGGACATCGATGGCACGCTGGCGGGGCCTTCCAACCAGGTTTCGGAGCCAGTGCGGCAAGCCATTCAAAGGGCCAAAGCCGCAGGCGTGCGGGTGGCCATTGCCACCGGTCGGATGCATTGTTCCGCCGAGCGATTTCACTATGAGATTGGAGCCGATATGCCGCTCTGCAGCTACCAGGGGGCACTCATTCGCGATCCCGATAGCCAAAAGACGTTAAAGCACTGGTGCTTGGACTGGTCGCTGACTGAAGAGTTGTTGCAGCTGCTGCAGGATCTGCCGGTGGGGGTGCACCTCTACATCGACGACCAGCTCTACTTGCGGGAGCTCAACCCCTTGAGCCGCGCCTATGCCGAGCGCTCGCAGGTGCCATTTCAGATCTTTTCCCCTGCCCAATATGGGCAAAGACCCACCAAGATCCTGGTGGTTTCGGAAGATACGGAGTTTTTGCAGGAACTCCAGAGATCCCTGCGGCAGCGGTATTCTCCCGAGCAGCTCTACCTCACGCGGTCAGAGCCCATTTTCTTGGAAGCCACCCACCCGGCAGTCAACAAGGGCAATGCAGTGCGCTTTTTGGCAGAAGAGGTGTTGGGGGTGTCGGCAGAGCAGGTCATGGCCATTGGCGATGGCGACAACGACATCGAGATGCTGCGGTATGCAGGGATCGGGGTAGCCATGGGGAATGCCTCGCCGGCCTTGCTGCCCTATGCCGATTGGGTTGCCCCTCCTGTTACTGAAGATGGGGTGGCGGTGGCCATCGAGACCTTTATCCTCAACTAGACAGGGAGGCAGGGCGTGGCAGCTTCTCCTTTCCCCCAGCTCATCCTGCGCCCGGAGCAGCAACAGGTCTTGACCTATCAATCGGGGCAGCTGGGGATTTCCGCTGTTCCGGGAAGCGGCAAGACGTTTATCCTGGAGCTGCTAATTGTCGATCTCATCCTCAAGCGCGGCGTCCCACCGGAGCGCATCGGGGTGTTTACCTACATGCGTTCGGCTCGGGTTAACTTGCTGCGCCGTATCAACCAACGCCTGCAGGAGGCGGGCTACCCAGATCGCTTTACCCAAGCCTTTACCTTGCATTCGCTGGCACTGCGGGTGTTGCGGGAGGCCCCAGGCCCTTGGGAAGAGCTGTCCATCTTGGAGGGGTATGAGCAGGAGCGCCTCCTCACCCGCCTTTGCCGCGCCTGGCTCAACTCCCACACCCACCTCTGGGAGCCCTTGATCCCTACGGATGAGAATTTCCCCCAAAAGGTAGCCCAAAACCGGCGGCGGTTCCGGCGCAGCTTCCAGGAGATGGTGCAGGCGGTAATTAGCACGGCCAAGAATCTCCGCCTAGGCCCGGAGGCGCTCCCTCGCGAGGGCTACCTAGGCTGGGCGGCTCCTGTGTACGATGCCTACCAAGCGGAGCTGCGCCGCCGCGGCCAGCTGGACTATGACGACCTGGGCTGGCAGGCCATGGATCTGCTGGAGCGCGACGCGGAGCTGCGGCAGCAGGTGCAAAGCTGGTACGACTACCTGTTCGAGGACGAGGCCCAGGACAGCTCCCCCCTGCAGGAAGAGCTGCTGCGGCTGCTCAGCCAGCGCACGGGCAACCTGGTGCGGGTAGGGGATCCCAACCAGAGCATCATGGGCACCTTCACCACGGCTGAGCCACGGCTGTTTCGCGCCTTTTGTCAGGCCAGCCCCCAGATCATCTCCCTGCAGGAGTCCAGCCGCAGCGCTCCCCAGATCCTGGAGCTAGCCAACCGTCTGGTGGACTGGGTTACTCGGGAACACCCAATCCCAGCCCTGCGCACTGCCCTGGCCCCCCAGCCCATTCGCCCAGCCAGTGCCAGCAGCCCAAATCCCCCAGCCAGCGAAGGACAGGTGGAGTTTCGCTGCGTCAGCGGCACTCCCGAGCGGGAGCTGCAGGAGGTGGCCCAGTGGGCTCTGGCAGCCGCCCAAACCTTCCCTGACCAGACAGTGGCTATTCTGGTGACCACCAACGAGCTAGGGGGCAAGGCCCTCGACTACCTGCGGGAAATGGGAGGGGAGCGGGTTGTCGACCTGTTGCGGGGCAGCCCCAGCCAGCGACGGGTGCTGCTGCAGCTCAAGGGGGTAATTGACTGGTTGGCCGAGCCCACTTCCTCTGCTCGCCTGGCTGCGGCAGTGGATCGCCTGGCCGATTGGGCTGGGATCCCGCGAACTGAGCTGGAGCCAATGCTGGGCTGGATCCGCGCCTCGCTGCCGGAGCGGCTGCTCTTTCCCCAGTTTGATCCAGCCCCCGTGCTGCCTGAGAGCCCCTCTTGGCAGAGCTTGGGCCGCTTGCTGCGCACCCTGGCCAGTTGGCTGCGGGCCGGGCGGTCTCCCTGGCCGGAGGTGCTGAATGTCATTGTCCAAAGCCTCTACCGCAAGCCGGAAGAGCTGTTTGTGGGCTGCTATGTCCTCAACCAGCTGGAGCAGGTGCTGGGATCCCTGCCCGAGACCGATTGGCAAGAAGTTGCCCAGGAGTTTCAGGTAATTCTGGATCGCCGCCTCCACAACCTGCCCTCCGAGATCTTGGCCTTCAACCCCGAGCCGGGCACGATCACGGTTGCCACTCTGCACCGGGCCAAGGGTTTGGAGTGGGATCAGGTTTTCATCCCCCAGGTGTCGGCCTACGAGTTTCCTACCCACTACGAGGAGCGACCGGTGGGGCTGAGGTTTTTGGAAGACGTCGATATGAAGGCAGAAGCCCTAGCCCAGTTGCGGCAGCTCAGCCCCAGAAGCTACTGGGATCTGCAGGCCAACTCTCCTACCGAACAGGCCTTTTTGGACTTGGCTGCCGAGCGGTTGCGGCTGCTGTATGTGGGCATCACCCGCAGCAAACGGCGGCTGACCCTCTCGGTCTCTACCCAATCTTCCTATGGCAAAGAGCAGAGCCCAGCTTTGGCCTTTCGCGTGCTCAGGCACAGTTTTGGGCTCAATTAGCCCCAGATCAACTAAGGTTCTTGTTTCTTCCACAGCCTGCTAACATAGCTAAGCCCACGGGGGCAGTCGTTACAGGCCATGGGTGTTTTGCCATGCAACCTCGGCGTGTTGCCCGCGAACTGGCCTTGCTGGGGGTCAGCCAACTGCCGACCACGGCGGCCAAACTCAGCGAAAAACAATTGGAAGACTTGCTGTTGGCAGCTATCCGCACCTTGCAGGAAGAAACCCATGAAACTCTTGCAACCGCAGCAGCGGAGATCCAGCGCAGCGACCGCCTGTTGCAGGAGAGCGATCCCCTGTTGTTGGCCGTTTCTGAGGCGAAGGAGGAGAGCGGATCCCGTTCCCTGGCTCTCCGTCTTCAGCAGGCCCAGCGGCAGCTGCAGCGTCTGGAAAGGGCTTTGCAGGAGGTCGCTGTGCCAAAGGAGTTGCCGGAGCTGGTCTACCAAGCCCAGGTGGCCCTCGGCAACGCGGGTCAAGCCCTAGAGCACCTGGAGCAGCGGCTGCAGAGCGTCCGCCACATCCTGGAGGAAGTGGTTCAGTTGTCCCAAAAGGCCGTCAACCGCCTGGGGGCTGCCCTCTCCATGCCGGAGCTGTTGCACATTGTCCAAGCGCCGGAGGTGCGCGCCTATGCCCTGCAACTGTTGACTGCCCTGCACACCCACAAGGAAGCTATCGATGCGCGCCTGCAGGGGGTCTTGGTGGGCTGGCAACTGCAGCGGGTGGGGCGGATCGAGCGCGATATCCTGCGCCTGGCGGTGGTGGAGATGGAAATACTGGCCAGCAGCCCCGTTAAGGTCGCCATCAACGAAGCTGTAGAGTTGGCCAAAAAGTATGGGGATCCGGAGGCTGCCGCTTTCGTCAACGGCGTGCTGCGACGAGTGGTGGACAGCCAGGAGACACTTGCTGACAGTTGATCCCAAGATCTGCCTTGGACAATGGCAGGGGATCCCCCCAAGAAACCTCTTGC
>NZ_JANSHR010000116.1:11358-40726 GCF_047461675.1 Synechococcus sp. R70.1 | reverse complement strand
GATCCCAAGATCTGCCTTGGACAATGGCAGGGGATCCCCCCAAGAAACCTCTTGCACGGCTGCTGCTTATTCGCCTCTAGCCTGTTCTTGCCGGGCCTGCTCCCGCTCTTGCTTGAGGTGGGCTACCTCGGCTTCCAGCTCTTGAATGCGGTGCAGCAACTGCTCAATTGCCCGTCCTACCGGGTCGGGCATGAGGTGGTGGTCGAGGTCAATGCCGTGGGCGGGGATGCGGCGTTGATGGGGTGGGAGGACTGCACGGCCTGGGATCCCAACCACCGTCATCCCAGGGGGCACATCGTGAATCACGACGGCGTTGGCTCCAATGCGGGCTCTGGCGCCAATGCGGACTGGGCCAAGGATTTTCGCTCCTGTGCCTACGATTACCCCGTCTTCCAGGGTAGGATGCCGTTTGCCCTTCGTCCAAGAGGTGCCCCCCAAGGTAACGCCGTGATAGATGGTAACATCGTCGCCAATTTCCGCAGTCTCGCCGATGACCACGCCGCAGCCATGGTCGATGAAAAAGCGCCGTCCAATCCGGGCTGCTGGGTGAATTTCAATCAAGGTGAGGGAGCGGGAAATAGAACTGATCAGCCGGGCCAGCAAGAAGCAGCGCCGCTGCCACAGCCAATGGGCGATGCGGTGCAGAAACAAGGCATGGACGCCTGGGTAGGTGAGGAGGACCTCCCAGCGGTTGCGAGCTGCCGGATCCCGCTCAAAGACACAGTCGACATCTTCCCAAAATTGCTGCCAGAACCCCAGCTTTGGCTTTGGCTGGCTGGAGGGGGGAGCCTCACCTCTGTCTAGTTGGGAGCTTTCTGCCGCCGACTGCTTGGCCTCAGTCAGCATGAACGGCCTCCGATAGGGAACCTCCACTTCTCCCCTTCTAGCACTTTTTGTTGCCAGTGGGAGGGATCCCTGGCAGCCTACACCTGTTGACCAAGAAAACTGGGTTCAAGCCTCGCCCTTAAGGCCTCCGGCCCGAAGAGCGCGAGAGGGCGGCTTTTGCTAGAATGCGAGAATTGCTCCACCCATTCATAGGAGGGTGCAGCGCACAGCTAAACGTATCTGGGCTTAGGCCCAGTAGTTGGGGCTATGGCATCCCCCATAGGGTTGAGGTTTAAGCCTCATGCTCTTTCGCCTACGGCGGCGCGGAGCGCTTTGTAGCTCAGCAGCCAGTAGGAGGCATCCTGCTGTCTGAGAAAGAATCCCTGCCCCAAAGGGCAGGGAGAATGTCAAGCCACCTAGAAGTGAACGAAAATGAGATCACGGCTAGTGCTTAACTTGCAGGCGGCTATGCTAGACCCTCTTTTGGAAGAGAAAATCCGCGAGCAAATTCGCACCCACAAGGTGCTGATCTACATGAAGGGCACCCCAGAAATGCCCATGTGTGGGTTTTCCTACACAGCCGTGCGCATTTTGGACAGCTTGGGCTTCCCCTACACAGCCATTAACGTGCTCGAGGATCCGGAACTTCGGCAAGGGATCAAAGAGTTTTCCAACTGGCCAACCCTCCCACAAATCTATATCAACGGGGAGTTCATTGGCGGCTGTGACATTCTCCAGGAGATGCATGCCCGCAACGAGCTGCGCCCCCTGGTGGAAGCCGCCTTTGCCAAGGCTGATCCTTAACCTTGAGGGATCCCATGCTCACCTTGGATGGCCTGCGGCAGCTCCTGGCTGAAAAGCTGCAAGCTCTCTACGTCCACGTGGAGGACGAGTCGCACCGCCATGCTGGCCATAGGGGACGGCACCAGGGAGCGGGAGGACACTACCGCGTACAGGTGGTGTCGCCTCTTTTTACTGGCAAAACGCTTTTGCAGCGCCATCGCCTAGTGTACGCCGCCCTAGCCGAGCAGATGGGGCAGAGCATCCATGCCTTGGCCCTGCAAACGTACAGTCCCGAGGAGCTGCCGGCCTCCGAGATGTCTCACATTGAAATAGCATAGAGGGCGAAACGGCTACCCCAGCGAGGGAAGGGAGAAGGTATGGCAGCTCTTTTAGCCACCTGGCTGATGTCGGCCTTGAGCGTGATGATCTTGGCTTGGCTTTTGCCTGGGATCCACGTCTCCGGGTTTGGAGGCGCCTTGGTAGCGGCGCTAGCCATTGGTTTGGTGAATAGCTTGGTGAAGCCACTCCTGCAGTTGATTACCCTACCGCTTACGATCTTCACTTTTGGTCTGTTTTCCCTAATTTTGAACGCCATTTGCTTGCTCATTGCCGACAAGCTTGCCGGTGACGCCTTCAAGGTTGACAACTTCGGCTGGGCACTGGTTGGGGCAATTGCCCTCTCCATCATTAGCAGCTTGGTTCGGAGCATTTTTGAACAAGCTGCTTAGTTTCCTTGCAGAACAAGCCGAGTTAGCCAGCAAGTTGCCCCTACCCCCACCGCTCAAGCCCGAGCTTTGGAGACAGCCTCCAGGAGGGTGGGAGGGGATTGTTGCTTCTGGGGAGCAGCTTCAGCCTTCTTGGCCCGCTTGGCCGCCGCTGGTCGGCTGGCTTTTGCCTGGGCCTTGCCCTCTTTTTCCGCCAGCAGTTCCAGAGCCATCTCCAGGGTCACGGCTGCAGGGGAGAGATCTTTGGGCAGCGAGGCGTTGACTTTGCCGTGCTTGACGTAGAGCCCATAGGGGCCGTCGTGGAGAGTTACGGGCTTGCCATCTTCGGGGTGGGATCCCAGCTCGCCTAGGGGTTTGGCCGAGGCGCGACTGCGGCTCTTTTTGGGCTGGGCCAACAGCTCCAGGGCCCGCTCCAAGCTAATGGTCAGGACATTCTCATCGGGGGGCAGCGAGCGAAACTCCCCGTCGCAAGCCACGTAGGGGCCGAAGCGGCCAATACCGGCCTGCACCTTTTTCCCCGATTGGGGGTGTTCGCCCAACGTACGGGGTAGGCTCAGCAACCCCAGGGCAATCTCTGGAGTGACGTCCTCCGGCTTTAGCCCTTTGGGCAGGGAGACGCGCTTAGGCTTTTGGTTTTCCTCAGAAACTTCCCCCAACTGCACATAGGGTCCGTAGGGGCCCTGCGGGATCACGTAGATTGGCTCTTGGGTCTCTGGGTGGAAGGCGATGGGCTTGGGGCCTTCCTGCTTGCGCCGGATGAGCTCCTCGATGTGTTCAAGGGTCAAGTCGGCAGGGGGAATATCCTCAGGTAGGTTGGCACGTACCTCTCCTGCTTCGGTTTCGACCACCACATAGGGTCCGTAGGGGCCAATACCAATCTTGGCGGGCAGGTTTTCTAGGTGGATGGAGCGAGCCAGGTTGGGGTCAATTTCTAGCTCCCGTGCCTTCACTTGCCCCTCAAGGCCCTGCTCACCCAGGAAGAAGTGGCGCAAATAGGGCAGCCACTCTGCCTGGCCAGAGGCGATGTCGTCCAGGGTTTGCTCCATCTCGGCAGTGAAGTGGACGTTGACGAGGTTGGGGAAGTATTTTTCCAGCAGCTCGGTAACGGCAAAGGCCGTGTAGGTGGGCACAAGGGCGCTTCCCATCAACCTCACGTAGCCCCGACTCTGGATGGTACTCAGGATGGTGGCATAGGTGCTGGGCCGGCCAATCCCCTCCTTTTCCAACACCTTCACCAGGGAGGCTTCGGTGTAGCGGGGCGGAGGTTGGGTTTCATGAACCACCGGCTCCAGCCGCAGGCAGTCCACTTGCTCCCCTACCTGCAGCAGGGGCAGGTGCACCTCTTGATCTTCCAAAGCCGCCTCTGGGTCGTCGGATCCCTCTACGTAGGCGCGGAAGAAGCCGGGGAAGTCAATGCGCTTGCCGCTGGCCCGGAATACCGCCTCGTCGACCGTAATGAGCACAACCGTGTGGGTTTGCCGCGCCTCAGCCATTTGGCTAGCGACGGTACGCTTCCAGATGAGGTCGTAGAGGGCCAGCTCCTGCCCCGTGAGCGGGGTTTGGCTGGGCAGGCGAAACTCCGAGCCAGCAGGGCGAATGGCCTCGTGGGCTTCTTGGGCCCCTTTGGTTGTAGTGGTGTACTGCCGCGGCTCAGGGCTGAGGTACTCCTTGCCGTACATCGCCTCCACGCAGGCGCGGGCAGCACGGATGGCCTGCTCTGACAAATGCACCGAGTCGGTGCGCATGTAGGTGATGTAGCCCTCCTCGTAGAGCTTTTGGGCAATGCGCATCGTCTGCTGGGCTGACAGGCGCAGCTTGCGGTTGGCCTCTTGTTGCAGCGTGGAGGTGGTGAAGGGAGGGGCGGGCTTGCGGATGGAGGGGCGCTCTTCTACAGAGCTGACCACCCAGACTTTCCCCACTAAGCGCTCCCGCAGGGACTCCGCCTGGGCTTGATCCAAGAGCACTACCTCTCGCCCGGCTATCAGCTGCCCCGTGCTGGGATCGAAGTCGTGTCCACTGGCTAGCCGCTTGCCACCCAGGCTCACCAGCTCTGCCGGGAAAACCGTCGCCGAGCCAGCGCCCTTTGACTGCAGCTCTGCTCGGAGATCCCAGTAGAAGGCTTTCTTGAAGGCCCGCCGCTCCCGCTCCCGATCCACCAAGAGCTTAACCGCCACCGACTGCACCCGCCCGGCTGAGAGCTTGGGGCCAATCTTTTTCCACAGCAGCGGCGACAGAGTGTAGCCCACCAGGCGATCCAGGATGCGGCGGGTCTCTTGGGCCCGCACCAGCTGCTCGTTCACCTCGCGACAATTTTGCAGGGCCTCTTGAATGGCCTCGCGGGTGATTTCGTGGAACACCATGCGGCGGGTAGGCACCTTGGGCTGCAACACCTGTTGCAGGTGCCAACTGATGCTTTCTCCCTCCCGGTCTTCGTCGGTGGCCAGGATCAGCTCATCTGCTTTCTTGAGCGCCTCCTTCAGCTCCTTGACCACCTTTCTTTTGTCTTTGGGGATCACGTAGAGAGGCTCGAAGTTAGCGTGGACATTGACCCCTAGGCGGCTCCACTCTTGGTCTTTCACCTCCTCGGGAATGTCGGCAGCCGACTCGGGCAGATCGCGCACATGCCCCATTGAGGCCTGCACCTCATAGTCGGCGGGCAAGAAGCTGCGGATGGTACGAGCTTTGGTAGGAGATTCAACAATGACCAGCTTGGGCATGATGAGGTCTAAAAAGACTGACTGCGGCTACCGCGCCCCCACTTTTGGCGGGCTAGGGCGTGCTGTAAGAGTTGCTCAAGAGTTAGGGACTCTTCTCTGGAGCGTAGCAAGTCTGTCTGCGCTTGACTAGGCAGCTTTCGCTAGGCCTCCTCCTGAGACTCCGGTTTCCAGATCTGGGGACACTCCTGACCATGCACCACTTTTCAATTCGCACCGCCGATATCTTCCGCTCCATGGCCTTCTACGAGAGGCTGGGCTTTAAGGTGGAAGAACGGTTCACTGCCGGGATCACTTTGGCCTGCTGGATGCGCGGTCCCTGGGGCCGTCTGGAGCTGATTCAGGTACCCCAGCCCCACCCTGCCCCCGATCCCTTTGGGGATCCCCACTATGTGGGCTACTACCACCCCTCTTTTGAGGTGGGCCCCGAATGGGGATCCCTGGCCACCTACCTAGAGCATTTACAAGCGCAAGGGCCCCTAACCGTGGTGTTGCCGCCTCAATGCCAGAAAATTGGGTCTCAAACCTACGAGGTGGCTTTCATTGCCGATCCCGATGGCCTGCCGATCGAGCTTATCCGTCTGCAGGGATCCCTAGCGTCAAAAGCGGAGCCGGCTTAACCAAGGCTGCCGCCAGCTAAGGCCCAGGGCCCAAGGAGCGCAAGCAGGCTTCAGCGCCATAGAGGAGGTGTTGCCCAGCGCGCCCTTGAAAGCATCCCCGCCCTTGGGGTCTGGGGGGAACGTCAATTGGGTTTATCCTGGACGTAGGTTGTGTTGCCCTTGGAGAGGATAAGGCTTATGGAGATGGATCTCCGTCCCCTGCTCATTCTGGCTCCTGTTGTTTTAGCTGTAAGCTGGGCCGCTTACAACATCATCAAGGCTGCCATCAAGGGGGAAGCCAAGCTCTTTGGCGAGAGGGGTAACAACCCCTTTGGCAAGAGCAACAGCTAGGATCCGTTGGCAGCTCCTAGACTCCCTGTATGTCGGACGCAAATCCCCCAGAGGCAGGGCCGTCGCCTGCGCTGGCTGACCGGAAGTCAGCGGATGTCATTGTTGTCGGAGCAGGGGTGGCCGGCTTAACCTGCGCACGGCAACTGTTGCGGGCAGGGCTGCAGGTTCTGGTACTGGAGAAATCGGCAGGCCTTGGCGGGCGCATGGCCACTCGACGGGTTCAGCACGCTGGACAGACAGTGCCCGTAGATCACGGAGCGCAGTACCTGACTGCCAATTCCGATGGCTTCTATCGCTGGGTCAGGGAGCTCCTGGGCCTAGGACTGCTGAGGGAGTGGACTCGTTCCTTGCATCTGCTGGATCAGGAAGGGCTGCACCTAGAAAATGCCAACGACCAGAAGCCGCGCTATGTCTCTCCCCAGGGCATGACGGCGCTGGCTAAGCAGCTAGCTGCTCCCCTAGCGGTTTACACCCAAACTCGGGTAGTGGGCCTCGAGCCCCAGCCAACCAGTTGGCAAGTGCAAGCCGAAGATGGCCAGTGCTACGAGGCTGCGGCCCTGGTGATGGCCATCCCCGCTCCCCAGTTGCTGCCTTTGCTGCGAGGAAAGATTGCTCCTGGGGACAACCTGTTATCCCTTCTGGAATCCGCTGCCTACCAGCCTTGCGTTGCTGTGTTGGCTAGCTACGCCGAAGACACGCCGCTGCCCCCCTGGAAAGGGATCAAGGGTTTGGACGATCCCCTATTGGCTTGGGTGGCCCTAGACAGCAGCAAGCGGCCCCAGCCCCTGCCGCCGCTGGTGGTTTTGCACGGGGGAGCGGAGTGGTCGTCGCTGTATCTCGAGGCCGCGCTTGAGGAGCTGGAAAAGGCCGGTCGAGAGCTGCTGGCCCATGCCGCCCAGCGCTTGGGATCCTGGCTGGCCTCGCCGCAGTGGATCCAGGTTCACCGCTGGCGCTACGCTCTTCCTGGGGAGGCGATAGGTCTAGCCAGCCTTGGCACCTACGTTCCTACGGGTTCCGGCAAGAGACTCCCCCTGGTGTGCGCTGGCGATTGGTGCGCTGGAGGTCGCGTAGAAGGGGCCTGGCTCTCTGGCCAAGATGCTGCTAGAGCCTTGCTGGAGATGTTGGGGAGGGGAGGGCGCTCCTAAGCAGTTAGACTAAACGGGGGCCGAAAATTCCAGCCGGGTCAAACTGCTGCTTCAGCCTCTGCATCAAGGTTGCTGTCGGGCCAAAGTTGGGGGCTAGGGCGGTTTTTAGAGCCGGCGGCGCCTCCAAGAGCACAAGAAACCCCCCCGCAGCCTGGAGATGGCGCTGCAGTTGCAGCAGAGATCCCTGCTCAGGCTGAGGGATCCAGGCTCGCCCCAATCCGCAGCCGCGGTGCAGTTGCACCTGGGCGCTAGGGAAAAGGGATTGGAACTGCTCCAGAGTTGCCAGGCTTTGGCTGGGCGGGCAGCCAAACTTGGCCAACACCATCCCCGAACGGGGCAAGGGCAGAGGCGAAGCCCCAGGCCTTACCTCTTGCCAGCTCAATCCCGCAGGAGCTAGCCGCTGCACCAGAGCCGTCTGTTGGGCAACTACCCGCTCCGAGCCGTGGAAGTGGATCCAGAGCTGGGATCCCTCCCCCCTTAGCCAGAGATCCACCCCCGCTGGGCTGACCGGCGCATTCAGCACCTGCCGAGCCAGGACCTCCAAGTCGGCCAGGGCTCCTGTGGCCAGCAGGGTTGCTTGGGCTGCCGGCAAAGGATAGAGCCGCAGGGTTACCTGCGTCAGGATCCCCAAACTGCCCAGGGATCCAGTAAACAACCTCGTCAGGTTGTAACCGGCTACGTTCTTAACCACCCGTCCCCCCGCCTTAGCCACCTCCCCGTCGGCCCGCACCCAGGTGATGCCCAGCACGAGGTCGCCAATGCTGCCGTAGCGCCAGCGCAGCGAGCCCGTATCGGCGGTGGCGATAATGCCGCCCACTGTGGCCCAGTCAGGGTAAAGGGGATCCACCGGCCACCATTGCTTTTGCTCGGCCAAGATCTGCTGCAGCTCCGCCAAGGTCATGCCGGCCTCTACTGTTACGGTCAGGTCGGCAGCCGCATGGTCAATGAGGCGGCGCAGCCCCCGGGTGGAGAGGATGAGATCCACTGTTTCCAGGCAAGGGGCCCATCCCCACTTGCTCCCCTGCCCCAGCGGCAGCACCTTCCGCCCCTGGCACTCCCTGAGGATTTGAGCCAGTTCCGCAACGGTCGAGGGAGTTTGGATGGGGATAGCAGTGGCTTGGCTGGAAAGAAAAGCCGCCAGCGCAGGAGAAAAAGCCATAGTTGCCCCAAGACTTCTTTTGTAGGCAGAGAGCCTAGAGGCTGGCCTGGGCAGGGTGGGACTCTTTCTCCCCAGAAGGAAAGGAGGCAAGCCTTTGCTGCTCCACCAGGCGGGCAAACTCCTGCTCGAAGGTCACTAGGGCGCGGTTGGTTTTGCCCCCTAGGTAGAGTCCTGCCTCCGTCTCCAGGGCCCAAACCTGGCTGTAGCTGAAATAGCTCATCACCACTCCCAGCATCAGCAGCCCAAACCCAAGGTAGACAAGGGGGATCCCTGGATCCGATTTAATCTGCAGGCCGGTTGCACCGATAACCTCATCCAGGTGCAGGGTGAGGCGGTTGGGGAAGCGCTGCGGGGCAACTTCGTCGAGAGCTAGACTCATGCCCTGGCGCAGGGATCCTATCCACTGGCCCTCGGTGTCGTAGAGGAGAGCTGTCCCCTGCAGATCCGGCAGCAACAGCGTCAGGCCCTCGCTAAGATCTGGCCGAGTGGGGATAAAAGCGCCCCAGAGCTTGTTGCCCGCCTGGTTGGGCACCCGCACCACTGGGATCTGGAAGGGGGGGCTGTTGTTGAGGCGGATGCGGATGCTGTCGATGCTCCAGTCGGCCTGGTAGAGGGTCACACCCTGGTAGGAGAGGGGATGGTTGACAGAGAGGGTCTGGCGTTTGACCTCCTGGCCCCCAGCCAGAATGGAGAGGTCAGAATAAAACTGCTTCACCCGCCCGTCGGGAGCATAGTCAATCCAGAAGCGGTTGACCCGAATCTGCCAGGTGGGCAGACGAGCCAGATCCCCTGCGCCGGTGATGTGTTCGATGGCGGCAACCCCGCCGCTGGGAATCAGCTCCTGGGCCGTGAAGCCAGCAAGGCTGCCCCAGATGGCCCCCAACAGGATGAGCAGCAGGCTGACGTGCACCAGGATGGGGCCGAACCGCCCAATCAACCCCTTGCGGGCGTAGAGGCAGGATCCCTCCTGAAACACAGCGTAGCCCCCTTGGCGCAGCCGCTGCGGCAATCCTTGCAGGGATTGCTTGGGCAGATAGGTCCAAAAGGGCAGCCGCTGGAAGGCAGGGGGGCGGGTGAGGTAGCTCCAGCGACGGGCCGCCTTGAGCATCGGCCATTGGCGCGTGAGAGAACAGGCAGCCAGGCTGCTGCCAAGTAGGATCAAAAGAGCCAGAAACCAAGGGGTGCGATAGACGTGATCCAGCCCCAGCTTGAGGATCAGCCGCCAGGTGAGAAAGCCAAACAGGGCCGGCTGCTCAGGGTAGTGGGCCTGATAGAAGGCCACCGTTTCCTCTTGCTCGATTACCGTGCCGATGGCACTGAAAACAGCAATTGCCAAGAGAAGGCCGATGGCTAGCCGCAAATCCGCCAGCAGCGGCAGCAGTTCATGGCGCAGATAGCGCCGCAGGGGGGAAAGCCACCGCGCCAGCGGGGCAGAATCCTTGGACATACAAGCTCCCCTAGGTCCAAGCCGAGAGGATGGTGACGGTGCCGAACCCCACCAGCACCAGGCCACTGGCATAGGTAAGCCAGCCCGACCAGCGCCGCAGGGCCAGCAGTTGCTTAATCGCGCCGGTAAACACCCCCGCCAACAGCAGCGGCAAGACCAGCCCCAGGGCGTAGGTCAGCAGTAGCCCACCCCCCACCCAGGGCTGCCCTGTGGTGGAGACCCAGCCTAGCAAGGCCACCAAAACTGGCGTACTGCAGGGAGAGGCTGCTAGACCAAAGGTGGATCCCAGCAACACCGACCGGCCTAGTCTGGGCCACTCGCCAGGGATCTCCAACCCGTTAAACCAACTGGGAAAGCGCAAGGGGACGACCTCCAGCAGGTTCAAGCCCATGAGGATGGCGAGCCCGCCCGCTACTAGGGATCCAAAGGGGGTGGTTTGTCCGTAAACCCGGCCTAGCAAGGCTGCTCCCAAGCCCAGCAGGCTGAGGGTCAAAGCCACACCAACGGCAAAGCCCAGGGATTGCACCCAGACCTGCCGGCGCACCTCTCCGGCCGCTGCGGGGGCGCTGGGAGTGTAGCCGCCGATGTAGCCGATGGTTACCGGCACCATGGAGAGCATACAGGGGGAAAGGCTGGTAACCAGACCTGCTAGACCCACTGCCAGCAGGCTCAGGGGAGAAAGGTGCTGCAATTGACCTTGAACCAGCTCCGCTGCCCACTGCTCCAGGTGGTAAAGGATATCCGCCATAGAAGAAGCCGTCGCGTCTAAACCTAGGCTAGCTCAAAGAACCTGGAGAACTTGGCGCTGACTGGCCAGCGCCCTCAACGGCAGCTCCAGCTTGGAAAGCCTGGGGAGCTACTTGGGCTGTTGGCAGGCGGCAATGCTGCTGGCGATAACGGCCTCGGTTTCGGCCAGGCCTTTCCAGCCCAGAATCTGGGTTTCTTTCTTCTCCAAGCGCTTGTAGGTGGCAAAAAACTCGGCAATCTCGTCCAGGCGGTGCTGGGCAATATCTTCCAACTTGGTTACGGAAGCGTAGCGAGGATCCTTAGCCGGCACACACAGCAACTTCTCATCCGGCTCCCCCGCGTCGATCATCTGCAGCATGCCCAGCGGGCGCACCGCAATCACACACCCCGGAAAGGTCGGCTGATCCATGATCACCAGGCCATCCAAGGGATCCCCGTCCCCTGCCCGCGTGTTGGGCACAAAGCCGTAGTCGTAGGGGTACTGCACCGAGGAGTAGAGCACCCGGTCTAGGATCATCACGCCCATCTCTTTGTCAAACTCGTACTTGTTCTTACTGCCGCCAGGGATCTCGATCAAAAGGTTGAGCAGGCCTGGCTCTGGTTGGGCGGGGATCCGCGACAGGTCGATCACAGCCAATACCCTCGGAAGACGTGACGAAGAAACAGCCAGAGGGCATTATACCCCCTGGCTTGAGATTTCAGCTAGCAAGCTCCTCGGGCAAGATTCGAACTTGCGACCAATCGGTTAACAGCCGACCGCTCTACCGCTGAGCTACCGAGGATCGAGATATACCCCATCATAGGGAAAAAACCGCTGCAAGGCAACTCCTCAGTCGGGCACCGCTAGAGCAGCAGCAAGGCGCTCTTTCAGGGTAGCCACCACCGCTTCGATGGGAAGGTCTACGGCCTGACCGGTGGCCCGTTCCGCCAATTCCACCTTGCCCTGCTTGAGGCTGCGCCCCGTAGTCAGGCGATAGGGGATCCCGATGAGATCGGCATCTTTAAACTTGACGCCGGCTCGCTCATCTCGGTCGTCCCAGAGGGTCTCGATGCCAGCAGCGTCCAGCTCTTGCACCAATTTTTCTGCCACCTGCATCTGCTCCGGGTCAGCAGTGTTGGGCACTACCACCACCACGTGGTAGGGGGCAATGGCCACCGGCCAGATGATGCCGTTGGCGTCGTGGGACTGTTCCACCGCCGCCTGAGCCAGTCGCGATACCCCAATGCCGTAGCAGCCCATCCACAGCGGCTGCTCAACGCCGTGCTCGTCGGCAAAGGTAGCCCGCAGCGGCAGCGAGAACTTGAGGCCCAACTGGAAGATATGGCCAACCTCAATGCCCCTTGCCCCCTGGAGCACTTGGTCAGGGTTGGATAGACAGCGATCTCCTGGTTGGGCTTTGCGCACGTCAACCACCTCCGGCAAGGGGTACTGCTCCCCCCAGTTGGCTCCCACCACGTGTCGCCCCACCTGGTTGCTACCGGTTACAAAGTTCTTCAGCAGGGCTGCTGTCTGGTCAGCCAGGCGCAAAATCTTGGGGGCAAAGTGTTCCTGCGGGCCTAGACAGCTATCGGGCAGGTCAGGGGCAATGTAGCCCACGGGAACCGGATCCCCTTGCCAGCTTTTTTGGATCTCAGCATCTGCCAAAGTGAGTTTGAGCAGCTTCTTGGCTTGGTAGCGCTCCGCCAGACGGTTGAGGTGGTTGGCCAACTTCACTTCATTGACCTCTTGATCCCCGCGGATGCTGAGCAAAACCACCACCCGCAGGCCGTTGTCGTAAAGGGCCTGGTAGAGCACATTCTTGACGATCAAAGTGGGGGAGATCTTCAAAAAAGCCGCCAGCTTCTCGATGGTTTCCGTTCCCGGCGTATCCAGAACCTGGAAGGCTGTGTAGGGAGACTCGGCTGCCGGCGGCGGAAGGGAGACGGCTTTCTCCACATTGGCAGCGTAGGAGCCATCGGGGGTGTAGAGGATCTCGTCTTCCCCGGCAGAAGCCAGCACCATGAACTCCTGGGACATTGCCGAGGGCCCGCCAATGGCGCCAGCATCGGCCTCCACCACGCGAAACTGTAGCCCGCAGCGACGCAGGATGCGGCTGTAGGCGCGGTACATATCCTGGTAGGTCTGGCGCAGGCTCTCTTCAGTGGCGTGGAAGGAGTAGGCGTCTTTCATGAGGAATTCCCGGCCCCGCAGCAAGCCAAAGCGAGGTCGGATCTCGTCGCGGAACTTGGTCTGGATTTGATAGAGGATTTGCGGCAACTGGCGATAGGAGCGGATGAGATCCCGGGCCAGCAGGGTAATCACCTCTTCGTGGGTGGGGCCCAGGGCCAGCTCGCGCCCCTGGCGGTCTTCGAGGGCAAACATGATCCCTTCTGCCTGGGTATACACCTCCCAGCGGCCCGACTCCCGCCAGATCTCCGCTGGCTGCAACTGGGGCAAGAGACACTCCTGGGCCCCAATGGCGTTCATCTCTTCCCGAATGATGTTCGAGATCTTCTGCAGCACCCGCCAGAGCAGGGGCAGATAGGTGTAGATCCCGGAGGAGAGCCGCCGGATAAAGCCGCCTCGCAGCAGCAGCTTGTGGCTGGCCAGCTCTGCTTCGGCAGGATCCTCCCGCAGGGTTACAAACAACATCTGACTCAATCGCTGGCTCCGCTGCATTCCTCCCTTCCCCTTGACAACTGCCTCCACTGTTCTCGAGCAAATCCTCCCGCTGGGAGGGGAGGCCGCCCAAATGACTAGGCAGGCGCTAGGGTCCGCCGCTTGGTAACCATCTGGTAGACCTCGATAATGTCCCCTTCTTGCCAGGCGTCGAACTTCTCGATGGCGATCCCACACTCGAAGCCGGCAGTTACCTCCCGCACGTCGTCCTTGAAGCGTCTGAGAGAGTCGAGGCGCCCCTCGTAGACTACCTCTCCTTTGCGGCGAACCCGCACCAGGGCATTGCGCTGCACTTTGCCGGAGAGCACGTAGCTGCCGGCAACGGTGCCGCGGCTGATGGGAATGACTTTGCGCACTTCCGCCTGGCCCAGCGGCTCTTCTACCTCCTCCGGCTCCAGCAGGCCTTCCATGGCTGCCCGCAGGTCGTCCAGCAGGTTGTAGATGATGTCGTATTCGCGCACATCGACCCCCTTCTCGTCGGCAGCCCGCCGCGCGCCAGGGGCAAAGGTGGTGTTAAAGCCCAAGATAATGGCGTCGCTGGCTGCTGCCAGATCCACGTCAGTCTCGGTGATCTCCCCAGGAGCTGCCAGAAGAACCCGCAGGCGCACCTCCTCTTGCGGCAGATCCTGCAGGGCCGTCTGGATGGCCTCGGCGGATCCCTGGACATCTGTTTTGAGGATCAGGTTCAACTCTTTGAGCTGGCCTTCCTGAGCTTGAGCTGAAATGCTAGCCAGGCTGACGCGGCGAGAGAGCGACGCCTGTTGCAAGCGGCTCTGCCGCAGCGCCTCCGCCCGCTCCTCAGCAATGCGGCGTGCCTCTTTCTCATCGCTGTAGACCTGAAACTCATCCCCTGCCGCCGGCACCTCCTCCAAGCCCAGCAGTTGTACCGCTGAAGAGGGCCCGGCCTCCTGTAGCCGTTGGCCACGGTCGTCCATCATTGCCTTGACGCGGCCAAACACTGCGCCCGCCACCAGCGTATCCCCCACCCGCAGGGTGCCGTTTTGCACCAATAGAGTGGCCACTGGCCCCCGCGCTTTGTCCAGGTGGGCCTCGATAACAGTGCCGCGAGCGGGACGATTGGGGTTGGCCTGCAGCTCCGCCACATCCGCTACCAACAGGATCATCTCTAGCAAGGCGTCTAGGTTGCGGCGGGTGAGAGCGCTGACCTGCACCATGGGCGTGTCGCCACCCCACTCCTCCGGCACCAGCCCATGCTCTGCCAGCTGCTGCTTGACGCGCTCCGGCTGGCTGCCGGGCTTGTCAATCTTGTTGATGGCCACAATGATGGGCACCTGGGCTGCCCGCGCATGGCTGATGGCCTCCAGCGTCTGCGGCTGCACCCCATCGTCGGCAGCCACCACCAGGACAGCGATGTCAGTAACGCTGGCGCCGCGGGCGCGCATGGCCGTGAAGGCCTGGTGGCCAGGAGTATCCAGAAAAACAATGCGCCGCTTCTGGCCCTCAAAGTCTACGTCCACGTGGTAGGCGCCAATGCGCTGGGTGATCCCACCGGCTTCTTGCTGGGCCACGTTAGTGTGGCGGATGGCATCGAGCAAAGTGGTTTTGCCGTGATCCACGTGACCCATGATGGTGACCACCGGCGGACGGGGCACCAGGTGGTCAATGTCCTCCAGCTCAAGCATCTCGCTTTTCTTAGCTTTGGGCTCCGTCTCCGGCCGGCGGATCTCATAGCCCAACTCTTTGGCCACCGTCTCAGCCAGCAACTCGTCTAAAACCTGGTTGATGGTTACCTTCACCCCCTTAAAGAAGAGGGTTTTGATGATCTCAGTTTCCGACACCCGCAGGCGCTGGGCTAGTTCCTGCACACTGAGGCTGCCCTCAAGAACCAGAACCTTCTCTTGCGGCGGCAATTCCGCCGTCTCCTCAGGGGGGCTAGTTTTAGTGGATAGCTGCGGGGAGCGCTCAGCAGCTGGCCGAGGGCGCGGGGTTGAAACAGCCGCTGTCGACGGACGCTGGGCAGGGGGCTTGGCAGTGGGACGGGGCAAGGGCTGGATGGCGTTTAGCTGCGCTTGCTTGACGGTGGAGATCGCCGTCAGAGAATCCAAATCCAAGCCATCTCCATCTCCTTCCTCGCGTCTGCGTTTGCGCTTGCGCTCGGCCTGGCTGCGGCTGGATCGCCGTTCGAGGGCTTTTAGCTCCTCGTCCTCCTCTTCTTCCACCGTCTTGCGCTTGACCTTGGGCGTGGCAGGCCGCCCAGGAGCCTCGACCAGCACGGGAGTGGAGATCCCTTCTGGCAAGGGGGGAGAGGATGCTGGCTCGGCGGGAACCGTTTTAGCGGTAGGACGGGTGGGGGGCCCCACCAACTCCAGCCGCCGCTGGGGACGAGGAGCCTCCTCCACTTTGCTGGGGCTGTCTTCCTTTTTGGGAGCTGCTGGCTGGCGCTCGGGAGGACTGGTAGGGCGAACAGGTGGGCCCACGAGCTGGGGACGCGGTCGCTGGGCGGTTGGGGGAGAAGAAGCCTTCGCTTCTGCAGGACCAGGAGCAGGGCTGGGCTCGGAAGCCGCTTGAGGCGACTCGGGCCGTCGTGGAGGGGGAAGCACCGTTGGGCGCTTGGCCGCCGGAGCAGGGCCGGCCTGGGGGCTAGCTGCTTTGGCTACAGCCGGCTCAGGTCGAGCTGGAGGGGGCGTCAGCTGTGGCCTTGTCTCACCCACGCGAGCAACTGGTGGCTGCGGCGGGCTGACTGCAGGAGCCTCTTTTGGCGGAGGGATACGTTCAGGTCGCTGCAGCAGCGTTTTGGGAGGACTGGCTTCACTAGGGGGGGCTGGCTGCTGAGCAGGAGCAGGCCGGCGAATGCCAACAATAGCCTGAGGGCGCTCGCTCGCCTTGGCTTCCGCCGCCGGCTCGGCTGGCGAGCTTCCTTGCGGCTTGCTCCGCGGGCGAGGTGGTTTCACAATAGGGGACTTGCCCAGCTTGCTACGCACCAACTCAGCCTGCTCTAGGGAAATGGTGCTGCTGTGGCTCTTGAAAGGGATCCCCAACTGCTCACAAACCTCCAGCACCTCGCGATTGTCACGCCCCAGTTCGCGGGCAAGGTCGTACAGTCGAACTTTGTCGGTCATTCCTCTGCTTGCCTCTGCTCCTCTCTCCTTGTCAGTTTTACAGGAGTTGAATCAACCTCAATTAACGGATTGAGACTAAACCTGCTGCAGCATAATTCCAGGGGGAATCTAAGTCCAAAAGGGCCGGGGGGCATAGGCAACTAGGGCAGGAAGCAACACCGACAGTGCTTTTTAGGATAGCCCTTCTACAGTTCCCAGAAGTTGGCCACGGCCGACCTCCCCCAGCCCCATTCTGACAGCTAAGAGGGGCTACCGTGTAGCTGGAACGGAGTGAACCCGGTACCTTGACCGATTCAGGGCTACTGAGGTTGCTCTGAGACTCGCCCCTCTGGGACTGATGTCTCCTGGAGGCTTTCTGCCTCAAAACTGCGCAGCAATTCCTGCTCCAGCAGTTGCCACAGCGAGTCGGGCACCGGCGCCTTGAGGGCTCTACTCATCTGGTGCCTCCGCCGGGCTGCCTGCAAGCATTCTAGCCGGCGACATAGGTAGGCAGAACGACCCATGCCTCTGCCCAAAAGCACCTGGTGAGTGTCGTATTGCCTAACCAGCCGCCACAACTGGGAGCGGGGAAACAATTGGCGGCAGCCTACACAGCGCCGTAGAGGATCTGCGCCTGCCAAAGGATTTGCCTTGAGGAGCCTACTGGGCCTAGTCTACTTCAACTGGGGCAGCCGTGACTGCAGAAACTCGAAGAAACGCTCCACCAAGTAGGGATCCCGCCAGCCCTTGGCCGTTTCTTCCCGCAGGATGTCCATGGCCTCTTGAACGGTGAAGGCGCGCTTGTAGGGTCGCTCCGAGGTGAGGGCGTCGTAGATATCGACAATCTGGAAGATGCGGGCCACCAGCGGGATCCCTTCTCCCCTGAGGCCATCGGGATAGCCGCTGCCATCCCAACGCTCGTGGTGGTGGCGGATGAGGGGCAGCACATCTCTCAGGGTGCGCAGCGGGCGGCAGATCTCCTCTCCAATCAGGACATGGGATTTCATCACCTCCCACTCTTCCGGCGTATGCTTGCCCGTTTTGCCCAAAATCGCATCAGGTATACCCACTTTGCCGATATCGTGCAGGTAGCCTCCCCAGGTCAGCACCTTGATTAGAGGACGGGGTAGCTGGAGAAACTCGCCAAAGCTTTTGGCCAGTTGTGCCAGGCGCTCACAGTGATCCCCAGTGATGGGATCCCGGCTTTCCACAATGCGGGCAATGGCAAATAAAGCCTGGGCGGCATGATCCAAGTCTTCGTTCAAATGCGTCTGGTGAACGAGGGAACGCACCCGCGCCAGCAATTCCGCCTCGTCAAAGGGCTTGCCGAGAAAATCATCGGCCCCCGCCTCAATGCCCCGCAGGCGATTTTTGCGGTCGCTAGCGGCTGTCATCAGCACCACCGGGATCAAGCGCGTCTCCCCATTGGCCTTGATGCGCCGACAGACCTCAAATCCGTCGAGCCCCGGCATCATCACATCCAACAAAATCAGATCCGGCTGCAGGGTTTGCACCATTTGCAGGGCCTGCTGGCCGTTTTCCGCCTCGCTGACCTGGTAGCTACTGCTCTCCAGCAATTTCCTCAGCAACAGGCGGCTGTCGCGCTGATTGCCCACGATGAGGAGGTGACCAGCTCCCCCTTTCTCCGTTGGAGGGGTTACCTCAGGGATCCCAACCCCCCCAAGCCTCTCAGCTTCAGCCGAGTGCATTTTGGCAAAGACTGTCGCTCGCTCACTGCTTCCACGGTAATCTCACCTTCCACCTGCAAGCATCCGCCTTTTCGCTGAGTTTGCCAAGGCTTTAAGTAACTGCCAATGCTTGAAAAAGCACTGGCAAACCCTAAGACTTCTCCTGAAGCAAGGGATCCCATTCCTCGGCCACAATAGGGATAATGAAGGTAGTCTTGGCTACGTTTTTGGCACCCGTTTTGCTAGCTTCTTGGCAACTTTACTATGTCGTCTTTTTCCTCTGAGTCTCTGCGGGAGCAGGTGCGCCGCATTGATGACCAGCTTTCCCGCCGGCCCCTGGAGCTAGACCCGGCAGGCTACTTTGTCATCTATGTGGATCGACAGCAGCAGCTCATTTGCGCCAAGTACTACAGCACCGTGATCAACGAGCGGGGTCTGGCCACTGACCCGGAGACTGGAGCAGTGATCCCAGCGCGAGGGCCAGTCAATCGCCCGCCGCAGCGGGTGTACGTTGGGCGGACGGCCAAAGAGTTGTGTGTCCAGATCTTTGAAAAGGAAAGCGAGAAGGTAGTCTCCCAGCTTAGCCACGCTGCCTACCTGGGGCGGGAGTTCCAGAAGGCAGAGGCGGCCCTCATCTCCGGCGAAGAGTACGTGCAGGACTAGGGGCAAGCTCGCTGCAGGGGAGCAGCTTGTGGCAAAATCGAGCCAGCTTGCTGTGACCAAGGTCACAGCGGGGCAAGCTGGGCTATGGAAGACAAGGTTAAGCCGGGAACCCTTCTGCGGGGACGCTACGAAATCCTTGGCCTTTTGGGGCAGGGGGGCTTTGGGGTTACCTACAAAGCGGTGGATCGCGACACTTTCAATACTCCCTGCGTGGTCAAGCGCCTGCGCCCCCTCTCCACCGATCCCTACACCCTGGCCACAGCCCGCAAGCTGTTCGAGCGGGAAGCCAAGGTTCTCAACCGGCTCAACAACTACGACCGGGTGCCCCGCCTCTTGGCCCACTTCGAGCAGGATCAGGAGTTCTACTTGGTCGAGGAGTTCATTGCTGGGCACGATCTCGGCCAAGAGCTGGTGGCTGGCCAGCCTCTAAGCGAGGCGGAGGTCGTCAAACTGCTGTGGGAGATTCTGGAGATCCTCCACTACGTCCATGCCCGTCAAATCGTGCATCGGGACATCAAGCCAGCCAACCTGATGCGCCGCGACGCCGATGGCAAGCTGGTGCTGATTGACTTTGGGGCGGTGAAGGAGGTGGGACGGCTAGGCAGCCCTGCCCCTGGCCAAACCCAGTTGGCGACGGTGATTGGCTCAGTGGGCTACATGGCCCCGGAACAGCTCAGCGGCAAGCCCCAGCCCTGCAGCGATATCTATTCGGTTGGGGTGCTGGCCATTCAGGCGCTCACCGGCCGTCCCCCCACCAAGATCCCAGACGATCCGTGTACTGGCCAGCTCCTCTGGCGGGATCTAGTGCCGGTTAGCGATGCCCTAGCGGAGATTCTGGATCGCATGGTCTGTCCCCGCTGGCAGGAGCGCTTTCAATCGGCGGCTGAGGTAATGGAGGCGCTGCGGCCTCTCCTGCCTACCCCCACCGAAGGTGTAGCGCCTGCTCTTTCCCAGCTTTCGGTGGATCAGCTCTTGGCGATGCGCTTGGTAACCCGCGGCCAGGAAAAAGCTCGCCAAGGGGATCTGCAGGGGGCGATTGCCGACTACACGTTGGCCATCCAACTGGATCCCCAGAATGGCCGCGCCTATAGCCAGCGGGGCAGTGCCCGCTACAAAAGTGGCGACTGGGCAGGAGCTGTGGAGGACTTCACCCAGGCCATTCAACTGACAGGGGATGCCCGTGCCTATGTCAACCGCGGCATCGCCCGCTACCGGCTGGGGGACTATGAGGGGGCAGTTGCCGATTACACCCACGCTCTCCACCTCAACCCCAACTGGGCCGTGGCCTACTACAACCGCGGCAACGCCTACCGGCAGCTCGAGCAAAACCAAAAGGCCATCGAGGACTATTCCCGCGCCCTTGAGCTCAATCCCGAGGAAGTACGGGCTTACTTCAACCGCGGCGTGGTGCGCGGCCATCTGGGAGATGCGCAAGGGGCTGTGGCCGATTTTTCCGAGGTCATCCAACGAGATCCCCAGGATGTGGAAGCCTATTTCAACCGGGGCGTGGCGCGGGCGCAGTTGCTGGACTTTCAGGGAGCGATTGAAGACTACACCCAGGCGCTGCAGCGGGATCCCGCCCACTCTAAGGCCTACTACCACCGCGGCCTGGCCCGCCAAGCTTTGGGGGATCCCCAGGGGGCCATCGAGGATTTTTCCCAAGCCATTGCACTGCAGCCTGCTGGGGCCTCTGAGGCAGGGGTGGCAGCGCAGGCGGAGCTCTATCTGCAGCGGGCTATAGCCTACCTGGGCAACAACGCCCTGGAGGCAGCGCTGGCTGACTGCGAACAGGCGCTCCGCCTTAACCCGGAGCTGGCGCCGGCCTATTTCTACCGAGGGCTGGCCCGCCAGGAGTTGAGAGATCCGGCAGCCGCTTTGGCCGACTTCAACCGCGCCCTGGAGTTGGATCCCCAGCTGACCAAGGTCTACCTCAACCGTGGGATTGCTCATCTGGATCTGGGCCAACTGGAAGCGGCTCTTGCCGACTTGAACCAGGCCATTGCTTTGGATCCCAGCGATGCCAGGGCCTACAGCAGCCGCGGGCAGGTCCACAGGCTTTTGGGGGATCCCTTGGCGGCCCTGCAGGACTACACGGCTGCCCTGGAGCGGGATCCGAACAACCTGCAGCTCTATTTCCACCGTGGCCAGGCCCATTTCGACCGAGAAGATTGGCCGGCAGCCTGTGCGGATTTCTCCCAGGTGCTGCAGGCGGCAGCCCAAGCTGAACCAGAGCTGCTAGCCAGTGCCCATCTGCGCCGGGGCATGGCGCGGCAACGGCTGGGGGACTGGCAAGGGGCCCTGGCGGATTTCACCGCCCTAATCCAAAAGCAGCCGCAGGCGTCTCAGGGATTCGCCCTGCGGGCGGCGGTACATCTGGCTTTGGGCAACCAAGAGGCGGCGCTAGCCGATCTTGACCAGGCTTTGAGCTGCAACCGCGACTGGGGGCTAGCTGATGCCGCCCTGGCCTACTGTCAGCGGGGGGATCTGCACCGCCAGGCCAACCGGCCGGAGCAGGCCATTGCCGACTACACCCAGGCCCTGCTCCTGAACCCCCAGGAGCGCCAGGCTCTCTTCTGGCGGGCCCTGCTGTGGGATCAAAGGGGGGAGACGGACAAAGCGCTGGCCGACTACACGCAACTGCTGCAACTGGAGCTAGAGCCCCAGGCGCGACTCTTGGCCTTGAACAACCGCGGCTGGGCCCATGCCCAACAGGGAGATTTCGCAGCGGCTCTCCAGGATTACACCCAAGCCCTCGCTCTGGATCCCGCCCACTTCAAGCTTTACCTCAATCGCGCCCTGGCCCGTCTTGCCCTCGGCGATTGGCAGGGAGCTTGCCAGGACTTCCAAACGGCTCTCCAGCTGCAGGACTACGACGGACGGCTTCTGGAAGCAGCGGCAGGGATCCCTCCACTCCCCCCTGCAGGACAACTCTGATGTGCCCACGCCGCTCCTCAAAGTCGCTGATCAAGAGCCGCACCTCAATCTGCCATTCTCCCCCTAATGTCAGGGGCACATTTTCAACCGCAAACTGGCCGGGCTTCTTCGGCAGCAGTTGTCGGCGCAGAGGTGGGATCCCACGTTCGGGCAGGGAAAAGGCCAAGTTCAGCTCCTGGGCTGGGATCTTTTTAACCTCCACTTGAACCCGGTTGTTACCAGGGCGACAGGGCAAGATCCGCAGGGAGAGGCTGCCTTCTGGCCAGCTCAATTCCTCTTGGCAGGACGGCTCTGCAGGGGAGCTCCTCTCCTGTCCAGGCGGAGCTTGAGCTACCAAAAAACTGGTCAGGGCCAGCACCAGGATCAGTCCCACCAGCTCCAGGCGGACGATCTGGCGCAGCAACCGGCCCACCGCCTGCCCACCCTGCCGTAATGCTGGCACCAGCCGAAACTTGTTGTGGGCGCCCAGCCCCACCATCATTAGCACTATCAGCAGCTTGGTCCAAAGGTATCGCCCATAGGGATGATCCCAGTCCCAGCCGCCGTGAATCCCGGCCATTCCCATCCCCGCTAGGATAAGCCCCGGCACTGCCCAGGTGGCTACGTCAGAAAACCGTTGGATAGTGCCTACAGATGGGTAGGGAGCAGATTCCCTGCTCAGCAAGCGCTCCAGCCCCCATAGCCCCCCTAGCCAAAAAGCCGAGCCGGCTAGATGTAGCCCCAGCAGCGCCATCGTTCCTGCCGGATACTCGCTCGTGAGGGCATGACCAATGGGCAGAAACGATCCAATGACCAACACCGAGCCCACACTGCTGGCCCAGGCGGCACCTCCCTCGCAGGCCCAGATCAGAACTCCTAGCCCCACTAGCCGCAGTGCCGTACCCCAGCCGTAGGGAGAAAGCATCACACTCAGCAGCTTTTGCCCATTGAGGTGGGGGTAAAGCTGGGCCAAGTGCAAACTGAAGGCCACCAGAGTCAAACTAAGGGTGAGCCAAGCTGCCACGAAAGCCCAGGCCTTAAAGGACTCCGTCCCGCTGGCGCGAACAGAGAGCTCTATTCCATCTGCCCCCAAAACGCTCGAACGCCTCTGCAACAGCCGCCACCAGCCCGACACCCCCACCCCAAAGAGGCTGCCTAGGTAGATCCCCCAGCGCACACCCACTAGCGGCCAATGCAGGGGATCCCTTTTTCGAACCTGGGCCGCCCTCACCGCTTGAACCAGCTCTGGATCTGCAGTCCCCACCTGGAAGACAAACGAGCCACTCACCGGATGGGAATCAGCGGAAATGGCCCGCCAACTGACAAGGTAAACCCCCTCTGGGATTCCCTGGGGCAAATCCCCCTGAAGCGCCTCGCCCCTGCTCACCAGGTTTTCCAGGGGCAATACCTGTCCATTTCCGTCCAAAACCTGGAGCTGCGTAAGCTGCACCGGCTCATTGAAAACCAGCCGCACTTGCGTCGGCGCTTCCTGGAGCACCGCTCCATCTTCCGGGAAAGTGGAGAGCAAGCTGGCATGGGCGAAAGCGGGCGGGATCCCAGCCGTCCACAGCAAGAGGCCGAGGATCCCAGCCCAAATCCCAGCAAAGACCCTTCTAGGGCGAGACATCCTGCCCAGCAGGCTGCCTAGCGGGTGCCGTGACCATGACCCTGTCCACCACCTCCACCCGTCAGCTTCAGCAGCGGGGCCGGCTCCGGCAAGCTCTTAGGATCCTCGCCCGGCTGCGCCACCTGGATCCAGCGGTGCATGCCTTTTTCGCACTCCTGGATCACCGGGATGGGGACGACCTCGCCGGGCCGATTCGGCAGCTTGGCGCTGATGCTGAACTCATCCATGAGGCCATCGGGCAGCGAGCCGCCACTCCAGATCACTTCGGCAACCGTTTCGGTGATCATCTTCCCGTGGGACTTGTATGGGGTCTTCAGCGGCCTTTCGACCGTCTCAATTTTCACAGAGGGTGCACCATCGGCTTCACGGAAACAAATCCCTCTGGGATCTGCACCCGCAAGCGCTTGGTTTTGGGGAGCCATCACATCCGTGAGGCACGCGAAAGGTGAGCTTGGTGTAGCTGCCTGCCGGGGCTTCTTGGGGATGGACGGTAACATGAGCCCAGGCAGAAGAAAGAGGCAAAAAGCTCATACCCAAAGCCAGCAGAGATTTTCTGGCTAGAGCTAAGTAACTTTGCAGACCCATCTCCAATCTCCTTTTTTTCCAATTTCTTCAGGGATGGCGATGGGATCCGTGGGATTCCATCAGGCTCATGCTGTGCTGGCCCCAGCTGGAGAGACCCATGGACACCAGGCCGGCGCTGGCCAAGCCCATGGACACCAGCCCAAAGGAGAGAGCGCCCATGGCTACTAGGCCAATGGAGAGGATGCCGTGGGTGACCACGCCGATGGCTACCACCCCATGGGCAGAAATGCCCACCGCCACTAGCCCATGGGCCCCTATGCCCACTGAGAGAAGCTGGCGGCGGGATCCCTGGACTTGACGACCCTGCTCCTGCCGCACCTGAGGTGCCACGGCCACTTCGTCCTGGGCCATTAGCCCTTACTCCAGTTGTGCTCAGCGCGATCCAAGACGTAGGCGGCCACCGCCTCGATCTCTTCTGGCTTGAGGAGCTTGCCAAAAGCAGGCATGGCCCCTTTGCCGTTGCGCACCTGGGCTTGGATTAGCTCTAGCGTATCCACGTGGTACTCGTGCAGGGCAGCTAGGGAGAGATTTTTGGCCGGCACTATCGAGTTGCGCCCGTTCAAGTGGCAGCCCACACACTTGGCCTGAAAGACCTTGGCTCCTAAAGCCAAATCCGGCTCAGCAGAAGCCACTTGCGGGCTCCAAAAGACAGCGGCACCGACAAGCAAAAGCAGCAAGAAAAGTTTAACGATCCGCATTTTCCTCTCAACAATTTGCAAAAGACTGTTCATGGAAAAATCCAGCTTTTGAAGCTAGACCATTATCTCTAGCGGGTCAGGCCACGTCAAAAGACAGCCTGTCGAGTCCCCCTGGCTACCATGGGGTGGAGGATCCCTAGGGCCATGAGCAGTCTGCCGCCGGAGTTCATCCAGTTAGTGCGCCAGAAGGCCGACATCGTTGAGGTGGTGGCCGAAAAAGTGGTGCTGCGCCAGCGGGGGCAAAACTTTGTCGGCCTCTGCCCTTTCCATGACGACCACAAGCCCAGCTTTCACGTCAGCCCCAGCAAGCAGATCTACAAGTGCTTCGCCTGTGGCGCCGGGGGAGATGTCATCCGCTTTGTTATGGAGACCGAGCGCCTTTCCTTTGCCGAAGCCGTGCGCTGGCTAGCCCGCCGCTACCATGTGCCTGAGCCCAAGGGATCCTTCTCCCCAGACTACGAACGCCAGGTCTCGCGTCAGGAAAAGCTGCTGGAGATTTTAGCCATGGCCGCCGACTTCTACCGGCACGCCCTCCACTCCCCGGTGGGATCGGCGGCTCGGGAGTATCTGCATAGCCGCCGCTTGAGCGAAGAGACCTGTCAACAGTTTCAAATCGGCTTTGCTCCCTCCGGATGGCAGTCGCTCTACGAGTACCTGGTTAACCAGAAGCGCCAGCCGGTCAAGCTTCTAGAAGAAGCCGGCCTGCTGGTGCCGCGCCAGGGAGGAGGCCACTACGACCGCTTCCGCAACCGCATCATGCTGCCCATTTTTGACCTGCAGGGGCGGGTCATCGGCTTTGCCGGCAGGGCTCTAGGAGAGGAGCAGCCCAAGTACCTCAACTCCCCAGAAACGGAGCTTTTCAACAAGAGCCAGGTGGTCTATGGCCTCAACTTTGCCCGCGAGGCCATCGCCAAAGCCGACCAAGTTTTGGTCGTGGAAGGGTACTTTGATGTGATCGCCCTGCACCAAGCCGGCATTGCCTATGCGGTAGCCGCCATGGGCACGGCCCTGACGCCGCACCAGGTCAAGGCTCTGCTGCGCTACACGCCGTCCAAGCGGGTCATCCTCAACTTCGACGCCGACCGCGCTGGGTTGAATGCCGCCCTGCGGGCTGTTCAAGCCGTTGAGGAGCAGGCGCGGCGGGGGGAAATCGAGCTGCGCATCCTCACCCTTCCTGCTGGGAAGGATGCCGACGAATTCCTGCGGCAGCACCCGGCTTCCCAACTAGAGGCCTTGCTGGCTCAGGCTCCCCTATGGCTGGACTGGCGGATTGAACAGGTGCTGGCCGGTCGGGATCTCAGCCAGGCCGCCGATTTCCAACAGGCCTATCAAGCGCTGGTGCAACTGCTGGCCGGTCTAGGTGGGCAGTGGCGCTCCTTGTATATCCACAAAGTGGCGGAATTGCTCAGCCGGGGCAACGCTCGCCTCAGCCGCAATCTGGAAGAGGATCTGCGACGTGCCGTGCGCCAGTACCGCTGGTCAAAACCCCAACAACCTGCTGCCGACCGGGGATCCAAACTCTTGCAGTCCGAGTCCCATCTTCTGCAGATCTACTTGCACTTTGCCGAGTACCGCCGCGAGATCCGCCAGACCTTGATGGAGCGGGAGCTGCAATTCAGTTTCCGTCCTCACCGGGAGCTGTGGCAGCGGATCTTGGAGCTGGTCTCGGCCCAGCCGGAGCTGGAAGACGAGGAGGAGGGTCTTTTGACCGCCCTGCGCACTCTCTGCGCCCAGGACGACGCCCTCAACGAGCGCCTCAGCCACCTGCTCTGGCAGGACGAAACTACCCGCGTAGCTCTGATGCGTCCACGCCTGGTGGTGCGGGCTGCTCTAGCCAACATGGAGCTGGAAATTCGTCAGAAGCGCTACCGCTACTGGACACAGCTCTGGGAGCAGGCCTTTTCCGAAGGCAACACCACTCTAGCTGCCGAATACCAGGCCAGCATTCACCAGGAATATCAGGCTATCTTGGCCTTGCAGCGCCAGGTGCAGCTTAACCTGGAAGATTTGCTGGAGACAGCGCTAGCGGAGGAGTGGACTTAAGCAGTTCCGGGTCCGCTCTCCCTCAAGAGAAGGGGCAGGGGGGGGAGGGCGCAGTGAAGCGCGCCGGCGAGAGACTGGGGAGCCACTCATCCGCCTGGCCATACGCCTGCTGGGCAAAGCGGCGGGCTAAGGCCGGCAGGATGGCCAAAGGGCTGCTGAAGCCGGAAAAGAGTTGTAGCCCTTCCCAGCCGGGCAGGGATCCCACCAAAGGATAGTGATCGCCGCTGAAGGCCACCAAGCAGTGACACCAGCGCCCGGGCAAGTGGGCCACTTGGGGTAGGTAGCGCCCCACCTGGGCCCGGATTTGCGCTTCGCCGCTAGTGGCATCCAGCTGGGCTTGAGGATCCGTCAGCACCCGACTGATCTGGCCCAGGCGAATGCTGCCGTCTAGAAATTGCAGGATCCCGACATCCAGGATGGGTGGGCAGAGCTCCTGCCCTGGCTTGTCCCAGAGGGGATCCCGGTCGGGGTGAGCCGCCTGCCGCTCCAGCTCCAGGCGCTGCACCGGCGCGCTCATGACAATGGTTCTCAGCCGCACTGCCGCAGGCTCTAGATCGAGGGATTCGGCGTGGGTGAAGTAGATAGGGGCATAGATGCCAGCTTGACGCAACAAAGCCCGTGTCCAGCCGCCGGCGCACACCACCACCTGGGCTGCCCCGTGGAAGTCGGCGGGTGTCTCTACGCCGGTGACCCGCTGCCCTTGCCGCCGCAAGCCGGTTACGCTTTGGAAAAGCAGGGATCCCCCCAGGCGTTGGAAAGCCCTCCGAAAAGCCAGGGTCGTTAGCCAGGGGTGGATGTGGCCGTGCCGGGCCCAGAGCACGCCCTCCAGGGCCGCCGGCTGCAAAAGGGGCTCCAGCTCACAGGCCGTCTCCACCGGAATCCGCTGGGGTGGGATGCGACAGTCGGCTAGATCCGCCTCCACCGCCTCCACTGAGTAGCCAGGAGCAACCAATAGGAGCAGATCTAGCTCGCGAAAGTGAATATCTGCCTCCAGCTCCTCTGAGAGAGTGCGGTAGCGCTGGATCCCTTCTTCCCCCAGGGCTTTGAGCAGGGGAGTTTTTCCAGCCCAATGAGCCAAGCCACCGTAGCTATAGCGGGTGGCACTGGCGGGCAGCGCCTCCTTCTCAAGGAGAAGAACGGATCCCCCCTGGCGGGCCAACTCATAGCTTAGGGCTGCTCCGGTGATCCCGCCGCCGACAACAATCCAGTCATAGTTGGCCATGCCTGTCGCGCTCCTCAGGTTGGCAATTGCTCCGCCCTTGCCAGGAACACCAAAACAAGCAGGGATCCGCCCCTGCCCTGGAATGGCCTGCCTCAGGCTTTTTTAGGACTCCTGCGCCAGACGGGCATAAAACAGGCCCTGAACGCGAACGGTGCGAGGTTCCAGTGCCCCTTGCTCGGTACTAGACGGCTGAATGCTCACAAAGGAGCCAGCGATTTCTCCAGTGCTGGAATCTACGCGAGCAATGCGCAGCGACATTTTCCCCCGGGAAATCTCGTCCACCTTGCGGTTGGCTGCAAAGTCCTCCTTGGCCGCCTGCAGCCCCACAGCCGTGTCGTAGCCGGTGCTAGAACCCCGCCCCCGCGAGTCGAGGAAGCTGCTGGTACGGTAGCCAGGTACCAAGAACTCGCCTTCAAAGTCCGTTGAGGGATCGATGACCGACCCTTGAGCGGCGGCCACCAAGTCTTTCACGCTAAACAAAAAGGGCACCAGCTCGCGGCGAGGCAACTGACCGGTGGTCGGCTGGAAGGTGATCCCATCCACCACTTTGAACTCCAAGCCGCCCTCTTTGGCAGTGACTTCCGCTTTAATCGGCCCCAGGGTAGCAGCCGAGATCATGATGTTCTTGGCTTTGATAAACTCTTTTTCCCCGTTCCGTTTTTCTTCTTCCACCTCAATTTGCACGGGCTGGAAGCAGACATCGGTCAGCTTTAGGGATTCCCCCTGGGGCACCTCAATGCGGCCGCGGGCATTGTCCGAGACCGACGGGCAAATAGCCGCCTTGCCTGTGTTGCGGATCTGGTCGTAGGTTAGAGGGGCCTTGGCTGCCTCAGCCCGAAAGGCGAAGACGCCTAGACAAAGCGCCAGCAGGATGGCGAGCAGGGGACGGTACCGCATAATCAACCTCGAAAAACCTGTTTTGAATCTCTTGGGAAATAAACCAGTGCCCCCATTGTACGCAATCGCAATCCGCTCTTTGCTAAGCCAAGCAAAGTTTCTTGACTAGGCAAGAACTAAAGCTGGCTAACCGCTAGAGATCCCAGCCAGTGCTCCCGGATTTGGGCCACCAGTTCACCGATGGGCTGCTGGTTGACCCGGTAGCTGGTGGGATGGGCAATCAGGCGGGCTGTGCTCTCGAAGAGACAGTCCCGCTCCACCAGGCCATTTTCCCGCAGGGTGCGCCCAGTGGCCACTAAGTCCACAATGGCATCAGCCATGCCCGTGAGGGGAGCCAGCTCCACTGAGCCGGCAAGGGAGATGAGCTCCACCGGCAAATCCAGGCGGTCGAAATACTCGCGGGCACAGCGGACAAACTTGGAAGCTACCCGGGCATAGGGCGGCAACTGGGCTGCTGAGGTGTAGGGGCTGTCTTGGGGAAGAGCCACCACCATGCGGCAGTAGCCAAACTTTAGGTCCAACAGGTGGGCTACCCCCGCTTCCCTGCCGGCATAGCGCTCCCGCAGGACATCGTAGCCGACAATCCCCAGCTGGGCCTGGCCGTACTCCACGTACACCGGCACGTCCTGGTTGCGCACCAGCAGCGCCGCGTAGCGCTGTCCCTTGAGCTGGGTAGGGGATTCAATGCGCAGGAGGCGATTGGCCGGATCCAAAAAGCGGCTAAAGTCGATCCCTACCTGCTGCAGACAGCGGATGGCATCGGCTAGCAAAGCTCCCTTGGCGAGGGCAATGGTGATCGGCTGACGGTCGGGAGGATGA
>NZ_JANSHR010000116.1:9146-11258 GCF_047461675.1 Synechococcus sp. R70.1 | reverse complement strand
CAATCCTAGCAACTGCTAGGTCATCTGTGCTCCCGAAACTGGGCAAGAGCACGGCACAGCCCCGGGACAGCCTCTGCTGGCCAGAAGCCCTCGCCGCGCCGGCCCTGGTGCAACTGTAGGTAGAGATCCCAGGCAGCGGGGCTGCCGTGGGCAATCAAAGTTAGCGAGGGGAAGGTCTGCTCCAGGGTGAGGCTCTCTTCGGCCATCAGTTGGGAGGCCATGGCCTCCATATCCCGCTGCAGGCAGTACACCCCCTGCCCAAAAGCTTGCCACTCCTCTTGAGTTAGCTCCAGCGCCCAGGTTTCTCCTCCCACAAGGGCCACAAAAGGAGAGCGCCGGGGATCCCAGCCCAGTCGCCAGCCGGATCCCTTACAGAGAGGAGAGGGGGTAGAAGAGAAAAAAGCCTCCATGCTGGGTTAGGCCAAAAAGATGCAGGTAGAATCAACGGATGCGTTACCAGCATAAAGCGCCGATGCTCAGTTACCAACCTCCCCCCACCCAGCGGCGGCTTCCTCTCCAGGGCACGCTCGGCTGGGGTGTGCTGCTTGCGGCTTTGGCGTTGCGCGCCACAGGGGATCCCGGAGGAACCTGGGCCACGGTGGCTACCCCGCAAAACCCGATCTTACGGGTGGGCATCCTGCAGCACTTTGGTCGCTCTGAACAGGATCAGGTGGAGTTGGCAGCGCCAACCGGGTCGCTACTGACGCTGGAATTTCCCCAGGCCGACGGCAGCACCCAGAGGCAGCGCACTCCGCGCGTAACCGTCGGGATCGTCAACCGCGCCTTGGCCACTCCAGAAACCGTGTACCGCCTTGTTCTCAGCAGCCACAAAAGTTTTGAGAGCGCCGAGGCCAGCGCCAACCGTTGGCAGGCTTTAGGGATCCGCACCGAGATTGCCCAGCCGCAGGAGTGGCAAGTGTGGGCCAGCCGCGCCTACACCCCTCAGCAGTTGGCCCAGATTCAGCGCTATGCCCAGGCCAAAGGGATCCCCCAGGTGCGGCTTGAGGTCCAGCAGCGGCGCCAACAGCCCCAGCTAAGCTGGGTGCATGGCCACTTTCGCTACCACCGCACCCGGCTTCAGGTAACCTCGGACGCGGGCTATCTGCGGGTAAACGACCGCTACTATGCCGGCTCGATTACCATTCAACCTAACGCCTACGGCAGCTACACCGTGGTCAACGCCGTGCCGCTGGAAACCTATCTGCGGGGGGTGGTGCCCCACGAAGTAGGGCCGGGAGCTCCCTTTGCCGCCATGGCCGCCCAGGCAATTCTGGCGCGCACCTACGCCCTCAAGAACCTGCACCGCTTTCAGGTCGACGACTACCACCTCTGTGCTAACACCCACTGCCAGGTCTACAAGGGGCTGACGGGAACCCATCCGCGGGCGGACGAGGCCGTTCGCCAGACCAGCGGCTTGGTGCTTACCTACAATGGCAAGCTGGTGGATGCTGTCTATTCTTCCTCCAACGGCGGCATCTCGGCAGGCTTTGAAGAAGTTTGGGACGGCGAGCCGCGCCCTTACCTGCGCCCCCGCGCTGACCTCGCTCACCAGCCCGCTCAGCCCTTTGATTTGCGGCAGGAGAGCGACTTCAAGGCCTTTCTGGAGCAGCGGGAAGGTTTCCATGAAGCAGGGGTATCTCGCCTTTTCCGCTGGGAGTTCTCCCAATCCCTGGCGGAGCTCAACGCCCAGCTGCGGGCTGCCCAAGAGTACCTCGGGATCCCTCTCCCCGAGTGGACGACCATCCAGGGGCTGCAGGTTCTGGAGCGCTCGGTCAGCGGTCGGGTTCAGGCGCTGCAAGTGGATCTAGAGACACCCCAAGGATCTCACTCGCTGGTTTTGCGCAAGGATCAGGTGCGCCTAGCTTTTCCCCGCCTCTACAGCACCTTGTTTCGCGTCGAGCCCCTAAAACAGGGCCAGCAACTAGCGGGCTACCGCTTTATCGGCGGCGGCTTTGGCCATGGAGTGGGTATGAGCCAGTACGGCGCCTACACCCTAGCCCGGCGGGGGTTGAATGCAGCCCAAATCCTCGCTTTCTACTACCCTGGCACGACCCTGACCAAGCTGGGATCCCTCCCCGAGGCTTCGCTGGCTGACCAGTCCTTGCCCGTCCA
>NZ_JANSHR010000116.1:0-9046 GCF_047461675.1 Synechococcus sp. R70.1 | reverse complement strand
ATAAGGGGGTTGGAGCCCTCTGCCCTCCCCGCGGCCCCACCAGGGTTTAAGTCGGGGTTTGCGGCGCTCATTGGACGGCCCAATGTGGGCAAGTCCACTCTCATGAACGCCCTGGTGGGCCAAAAGATCGCCATCACCTCTCCTGTGGCCCAGACCACTCGCAACCGCCTGCGCGGGATCCTCTCCCTCCCCCAAGCCCAGATCATCTGGGTGGATACTCCTGGCATCCACAAGCCACTCCACCGACTGGGGGAGATCTTGGTGCACAACGCCCAGGCCGCCATTGGGAGTGTGGACGTCGTTCTCTTGGTGGTGGATGGCTCAGTGCCAGCAGGTCGCGGTGACGCTTTCATTGCCGAGCGAATCCCTGCCACTACCCCCTGCATCCTTGTCTGCAACAAAGCCGATCTCCTCAAAGACGCTGCCACGCGCCAAGCTCACCAGGAGAGCTACCAGGCCCTGCGGCCCGCTGCGCCGGTGGTTTGGGTGTCTGCCTTGGATCCCGGCAGCTTGCCACCCCTTATCCAAGTCACCGTCGACCTGCTGCCTGCGGGGCCCTACTACTATCCGCCAAACCTGGTCACCGATCAGCCAGAGCGATTCATCATGGCGGAGCTCATCCGGGAACAGGTGCTGCTGCACACCCGCGAGGAAGTGCCCCACTCGGTGGCCGTAACCATCGACCAGGTGGAGGAAACCCCCAAGGTTACCCGCGTCTTGGCCACCCTCTACGTGGAGCGGGACTCGCAAAAAGGGATCCTCATTGGCAAGGGAGGGGAAAGGCTCAAGCAAATTGGCCAGGCTGCCCGACTTCAGATTCAAAAGCTCATTGCCGGCAAGGTGTACCTGGAGCTGTTTGTCAAGGTGCGGCCCCACTGGCGGCGCTCCGAGCACCTCCTGCGCGACTTCGGCTACCGCCTCGAGACGTAGAGATTGAGCAGAGCGGCGGTTGCAGCTAATCATGGAAATGGCAATGCTTCCTGTGGAAGGCTAACGACCATGCTGCGACTGTACGGGATCCCCACCTCTGGCAATTGCTACAAGGTGGAGCTACTTCTGAGGCAGCTGGGGATCCCCTATGAGACGGTTGAGGTGAACTCCCGCACCGGCGAGAACCGTCGCCCCGAGTACCTGGCCAAGAACCCCTTGGGCCAGATCCCAGCCTTGGAGCTAGAAGACGGCACGGTCTTGGCCGAGTCGGCTGCAATCTTGGTCTATCTAGCAGAAGACACCCCTCTCTATGGCCAGACACGTCTGGAACGGGCTGAGATCTTGAAATGGCTGTTTTTTGAGCAAACCCGCATTGCTCGCTACATTGCCACTACCCGCTTCCTCGTGCGGACTGGCCAGGCCGAGGCCAACGCCGAGCTGATTGCCCAGAACCTAAAACTGGGCACGGAGGCTTTGGAGATCATGGAAGGCCATCTGAAGGGGAAAGAATTCTTTGTGGGCAACCGCTACACCATCGCCGATCTGGCCCTCTTCACCTATACCCACGTGGCGGAGCAAGGCGGATTTGACCTCAAGCCCTTCCCCAACATCCGCGCCTGGTGTGAGCGGGTCAAGGCCACCGAGCGCTTTTTCCCTCTCCCTGGAGCCTAGAGGTCTCCCTGCAGCCAATCGATGCATCGGAGCTACCGAGAGCCGGCAGTCCCTAGCGCCCCTTGAGCTCGCGCTGGATTTCCCGCCGCGTCTCCCGTTCCTTAATGGCTTGCCGCTTGTCGTGAAGCTTTTTGCCGCGGGCCACGCCCAGGTGGGCTTTGATCCAGCCGCGGTTGAGCACCAGGCGCAGGGGAACTACCGTCAGGCCCTTTTGCTCCACCAAACCCCGCAGGCGATCAATCTCACGGCGGTGCAGCAGCAGCTTGCGGCGGCGGGTGGGATCGTGGTTGAACTCCTTGCTGGTAGTCCCGTGGGGGGCAACATGCAAGTTGTGCAGCCAGGCCTCGCCATCGCGAAAGAGCGCAAAGGCATCTTGGAGATTGGCTTTGCCTGCTCGGATGGACTTGACCTCCGTGCCGGTGAGTTGGAGCCCAGCTTCGTAGGTCTCCAAGATCTCATACTCAAAGCGGGCGCGGCGGTTTTCCACTAGAGTTTTGACGTTGGGATCCACAGCCATAGACTTTTTTGAGGTTTGGCTAACTCCAATCCTAGGGGGAGGCCAGGGATCCCTCCAGCTTGCGCACTTCCTGGGCCACCCGCCGCTCCGACTTGCCGCGCCAGACAAAGCGGAGGGGAGTGCCGGCAAAGTCTAAGTTTTGCCGGAAGTGTTTTTCCAGGTAGCGGCGGTAGTTTTCTTTGAAGAGATCGGGATCGTTGACAAAAAGGAGGAAAGTGGGGGGCTGCTCTGCTATCTGAGTGCCGTAGTAGATCTTGCCCTGCCTGCCCTGGCGGTTGGCGGGGGGCGATTGCCAAGCAAGGGCTTCCTGCAGCACTTCGTTGACCACGGAGGTGGGGATGCGTTTGCGATGGGCGGCTACCACGGTGTTGACCTCGGCGAAGATCTTGTGGGTGCGCTGCCCTGTGAGGGCGCTAACAAACAACAGGGGCGCCCAGTCGATGAAGTAAAGCCGCTCGCGGATCTCGCGGGTGTACTCGTTGATGGTGTAGGTATCCTTTTCCACTGCATCCCACTTGTTGACGACGATAATGCAGGCGCGGCCCTCTTCCTCAATGCGGCCAGCCAGCCGCTGATCCTGCTCGGTTACCCCCTCCAAGGCGTCAATGACCAGCAGCACCACGTCTGAGCGCCGAATGGCCTTGAAGGCCCGGTTGATGCTGAAAAACTCCACCCCGTACTCCACCCGGCTTTTCCTGCGGATCCCGGCCGTGTCGATGAGGCGGTAGGTCTGCCCCTCCCACTCCACCAGGGTGTCGATGGCATCGCGGGTGGTGCCGGCGATGGGGCTGACAATGGCCCGCTCGGATCCTACTAGGCGGTTGAGCAGGCTGGACTTGCCCACGTTAGGCCGGCCAACAATGGCCACGGCAATGGGCTCTGCTTCAGTTGCGGCTTCCTCCCCTTCCGGCAGATGGGGCAGCACTGCCTCCAGCACCTCTGCCACGCCATTGCCGTGGAGGGCAGAGCAGGGGATCGGCTCGCCCAGCCCCAGCTTCCAGAAGACTGCCGCCTGGGCCAGGCCCAGTTGCCCTGACTCGCACTTGTTGACGGCCACCACCACTGGCAGGGGTTGTTTGCGCAGCCAATCGGCCAATTCTTTGTCGGCGGGGGTCAGCCCTTCGCGGCCATCCACCACGAAGATCACAGCGTGCGCTTCGGCCATCGCTGCCATGGCCTGCTGGCGAATATGGGGCAAAAATTCGCTGTCGTCGCCAAAGACCAGTCCGCCCGTATCCACCACCCGCAGGCGGCGCCCATTCCACTCCACCTCTTGGTAGAGGCGATCCCGCGTTATGCCGGGCTCGTCGTGGACAATGGCCGCCCGTACCCCCGCCATGCGATTGACGAGGCTGGACTTGCCCACGTTGGGGCGACCCACAACAGCGACTAGAGGTAAGGGCACGGCTGCAGTTGAAAAAGCCAAAGCTGGATCTCTATCCTAGCCGTTGGCTTTCCTGCCGCCCAAGACTGGCCTTGCTCTAGATTGCCTCGGGAGCCGCTCTGGCGGTAAGCTGTGCAGTTAACCCCAATTCCGTGGCTTTATGAACCTTGCCCCTGCCCAACGCCTGCGCAAGCTGCCTGCCTATGTCTTTGCCCGGCTGGACGAGCTCAAGGCCCGCGCCCGACAGCAGGGGCTGGATTTGATCGATCTGGGCATGGGCAACCCCGATGGCCCCACCCCCCAGCCGGTGGTGGAAGCAGCCCAGGCGGCCATTGCCGATCCCACCCACCACGGCTACCCTCCCTTCGAGGGCACGGCTAGCTTCCGCCAGGCCATTGCCGAGTGGTACTGGCGCCGCTATGGAGTGGAGCTAGATCCCAATGACGAGGTGCTGCCTCTTCTGGGATCCAAAGAGGGCCTGACCCACCTGGCCTTGGCCTATGTGGATCCCGGGGATCTGGTGCTGGTGCCTAGCCCCGCCTACCCGCCCCATTTTCGCGGCCCCCTGATTGCCGGCGGCCAGATCTACCCGCTGCTGCTGCGTCCGGAAAAAGGGTGGCTCATTGACCTGCAGGAGATCCCGCCGGAGGTGGCTAAGCAAGCGCGGCTGCTCTACTTTAACTACCCCAACAACCCGACAACGGCGGTGGCGCCCCGCTCCTTTTTTGAAGAAGTGGTGGAGTTTGCCTGCCGATACGACCTGCTCTTGGTGCACGACCTGTGCTACGCCGAGCTGGCCTTCGACGGCTATCGGCCCACCAGCCTGCTGCAGATCCCCGGTGCCAAGAACCTGGCAGTAGAGTTCCACACCCTCTCCAAAACCTACAACATGGCCGGCTGGCGGGTAGGGTTTGTGGTGGGCAACCGCCAGATCATCCAGAGCCTGCGCACCCTAAAGACCAACCTCGACTACGGCGTTTTTGGAGCTATCCAAAAGGCCGCCGAAACTGCCCTGCGCCTGCCCAATAGCTACTTGGAGGAGGTGAAAGCGCGCTACCGCCGCCGGCGCGACTATCTCATTGCCCGCCTGGCGGAGTTGGGCTGGCAGATCGAGCCGCCGCGGGCGACGATGTACCTCTGGATCCCCACCCCCCGCACCGCCGACGGCACCCCCGAAGGCTCGACGGAGTTTGCCCTGCGGGTTTTGGAGTCCACAGGCGTGGTCGTAACCCCTGGCAACGCTTTTGGAGAAGGGGGAGAGGGCTACGTGCGGATTAGCCTCATTGCCGACTGCGAGCGCATAGGGCAGGCCATCGACCGCTGGGCCGAGGCCGGGATCCGCTACTGCTGAGCCTCAGTCTTTCGGAAGGTGATACTGCTCCACAATCCGCCGGGCAAAGGGAGGGACATGCCGCTCCAGCTGGTGGGGATAGTGGCGGCGCACATAGAGATAGTTGCGAACAAAGTGGGAGTCGATGGAAAAGCGGGCATACTCCAGGCCGCGGGGCCCAAAGCGCTGGATGGCTGCTCCCAGGATCCGAGCCAGCCATAGGGGCAAGCCCAAGGCTTGGTCATAGGCTTGGATCCCCTGTTGCACCGCCGCTCGTCTCGAGCCCTGCGAGATCACCGGTTGGGTTTCCAGCTCCTCCCAAACCAGCTCCAGGAGCTCCCGCCCGCGCGAGTTGCGCACCACCAGCCACTGCCAGCCCAAGGGGGATCCCATGTAGCCCACCACTAGGTCTGCCAGGCTGTTGACGTAGTCAAAACAGGTGAGGCAGGAGGGGGCAAACACGTCTTTGAGTTCTTTGGTCTTGAGAGCGAAGAAAGGCACCTTTTCCACCGAGCCATCTTCGTGTTTGAAGTGGATGTGGAAATCCTGCATGAACTCGTAGTGCACTACCGTCTGCGGGGAGCGACTGGTGGTTTCCAAAAATTTTTGCAGCCCCGCGCGGCTGACGTTGTCCACACAGGGGGTGCCCAACACATAGAGCTTCTCCAGGCCCAGCTTGTTCTCCACCGCCCGCAAAGCCTGGACCTGGCAGCCTACGCCGATGACCAAGAGGCGCTTGAGGCCGCTTTGCTCCACCTCCTCTAAGACCGACAAGTTGGGCGATAGCGTTGGCTTGTTAACCCGCGCTGCCAAAACCGCTTCCGGGGTACGCGCTAAGACAGGCCGCGGCTGAAAGCGGTCCTGGGGATCCGCCTGCACGCACACCACCCCTTCTACTAGGCCGCTGCTGAGAGCTTTCATGCCAATGCTGCTGACAATGCCCGTCCACTGGGCGCCAGGGATCGGATCCCGCTTGCGGGCCGTGTACATTGCCTCGTAGACGCCGAAGTAGTCAGTATCGCTGACAGCAGCTGACTTGGAGCGCAGCGATTCTCGGGATCGCCCGTGGGTTTGCTCTTCCAGGTGGGTAAATTGCTGGTTTAAAAAGGCACAGGCCTCTTTGACATGGGCGACATAGCGGGTATCGCAGAGGCCGCACTGGCTACACAGCTCTTTGGCTGGATAGTGGCCGGAGCGAATGGGCCGAGCCGGACGCGGTGGACGAGATCCCATAAGGTCTAGACCCTAGCCGACACAGGAGGGCGGGTACCTCCTTACAGTTTGCCGCCAAAACCGCAGACAGCGCGCAGAGAAGTTGAGAATCCGCGCTCCTGCCAAGTCCTTAGCTCCCTTAGCCTCTGCCCAAACCACTTTCTATGGCCCAGCGGGCCAGCTCGGTGCGATTGTGCAGGCCGGTTTTGGCTAGCATGTTGCTGACATGGCTTTCGATGGTGCGCTGGCTCACCCCCATCACCTGGGCAATCTCGCGGTTGGACATGCCCCTGGCTACGTACTGGAGCACCTTGGTTTCCGTGGGAGTAAGCTCAACTTCTCGATCTAGCTGGATGGCCGGCTGAACGGGGGCACCTTGCATTTGCAACAGGCGCTCCGTGTGTTTGAGGGTAGCTTCCACCTGCGCCACCAGCTCTTCCGGTTCAAAGGGCTTGACCAGGTAGGCGTCTGCCCCCGCATTGAGCCCGCGCACCCGATCTGCCGTTTGCCCCCGCGCCGAGAGAAAAATGACCGGGATCCAATCCGTGGCCCTATCGGAGCGAAGGGTCTGGACAAAAGTGTAGCCATCCATCTCCGGCATCATCACATCGCAGATGATGAGATCCGGAGTCAAGCGGCGCATCACCTCCAGGGCTTCCAGACCATTGCTGGCTGCCACCACCTCGTAGCCGCGAAACTCCAGGTAATCCTTCACCAGGAGGACGAGATTGGGATCGTCATCAACAACCAGCAAGCGCTTTGGGGCGTTCACGGCTAACCTCGTCGTTGCTGGCAAGCCCAGATGACCGGGACTTGCTAGGTAAACTTTTGGAGATGGAGAGACCCAGAATCTACGGCCAAGATTCTACCTTGCTCCTGATGGTTTCCACTGGCTTGTGTAGATTTCTTCAACCAGCTAGGAGGGGCTTCAGCAAGCTCTGCCTTGGGATCCCTGGCAGCTAGCAGCCTCCACCTAGCCTTTTAGGGTAAGTTTGCTTGGCGGGTTTTTCCCATAGTCAAGGAAGGCAGAGCTAGGAGAGAATGTTGAGAGCAGCAAGCGTGAGCCTGGCTGGGTAGAGAGGGTGGAAAAGGGTACGCTGGTAGAGTTTCGCCACAATAACGAGCGGCTATTGGCCGTAGTTCAGGGCACGGAGGGCAAAAAGAACCTGCTGTTGGAGGTGCCCTCAGGGCAGGTTTACAGCGTTCACCCCCGCCAAATTACGTTTGCCCTGAACGGCAATTCCAACTTTACCGTTTCCGACATCCCCAGCTTTTGGCAGGCGGTTCAGGCGAAGCTGGATCCCGAGAGCTTGGCTTTGGCCTGGGAATTGGTTCAGGAGGAGCGGCGGCCCCTGAGCCTGTCGGAGATGGCGCAGTTGTTGTTTTCCGACGATTCGCCGGTCTCCACCTATGCAGCCTACCGCCTTTTGAGCGAGGATTACATTTACTTTAAGGAGAAGGGAGAAGGCTACGAGCCGCGCCCGCCGGCACAGGTCAAGGAAATTCTCCATCAAATTGCTGTCGCCCAGCAGCGGCAGCAGGAGCAGGCCGAGTTTGAGGCCCGCCTAAAGGCAGCGGTGGCCCAGCCTGGGCAAAAGTACACTTGGACCCCGGCGGAACGGGCTCGTCTGGAGCTGTTGGAGCGCTTAGCTTTGCAGGGAGCACCCGATAGCCTTCGCAACTACGAGGATCTTTCCTACAACCTCACCCCCTCGGATCGCGAGCGGGCTTCCCACCTGCTGCGGCTCCTGGGATTCCCCGACACGCCCCAGGGAGCTTTTGAGGCGTTGGTGGCTTTGGGACTGTGGAGCCGCCACGAGAACCTGGCCCTGCGCCTTACGGGGATCCCCACCCAGTTCCCCAAAGAGGTGGAGCGCTACACCCAAACTTTGCTGGGCGGCCCCCCTCCCTTCCTGGAGTCCCATCGGCGTCGGGATCTCACTCATCTTCACACCTACACCATTGACGACGCCAGCACTCGCGACATCGACGATGCCCTCAGCGTCGAGTTTTGGTCGGAGGACGAGGCGAAGCTCTGGATCCACATTGCCGATCCCAGTTGTTGGGTGCAGTGGGGGGATCCTCTAGATCTAGAGGCCCGCCGGCGGGGTACCAGTGTCTACCTGCCAGAGCGGGTGATCCCGATGTTCCCGCCAGAGCTGTCCACTGGTCCTATGAGTTTGGTGCAGGGGGAGGTGCGGCCTGCCCTTAGCTTTGGCATTCGCCTGGGAGGCGACGGGGCGGTGCGCGACTACGAGATTTGCCTTAGCCAAATCCAGGTAAACTACCGCCTCACCTACGACGATGCCGACGAGATGCTGGAGTTGGGGGCAGAGCCGCAGCTGACAGCCATTGCTCGGGCAGCCCGCTGGCGCTACACCTGGCGACTTGCGCAAGGGGCGATCCCCATTGGCCTGCCGGAGCAGGACATCAAGGTCATCGACGAGATCCCCCACCTGCGCGTTATTGAGGATACGCCGGCGCGGCAGATGGTGGCGGAAATGATGGTGCTGGCCGGCGAGGTAGCCGCTCGCTTTGCCCGCCAGCATGGGATCCCAGTGCCCTACCGCCTGCAGCCTGCTCCCGAACTGCCCCCGCCGGAAGTTTTGGAGCTGTACCCCCAGGGGCCGGTCAGGTCCTTTGCCATCATGCGGTGTCTGTCGCGGGCAGAGGTGGCCACGCAACCCGAGCGGCACGCGGGCCTGGGCCTTGATGCCTACTGCCAGGTAACTTCCCCAATTCGCCGCTACCTGGATCTGGTGGCGCACTACCAGATCAAGGCCTTTTTGCGCGGGGATCCCCTGCCCTTGACAGAAGCCGAGGTACAGCAGGTGGTGCTGGGCATTGAGCCAGGCACGGCCGAGGCCGCCCAGGTGGAGCGCAAGTCCAAGCGCTACTGGAGCATTGAGTACCTGCGCCAGCGACCAGGGCAGACTTGGCGGGCCTTGGTTCTGGGCTACCTGCGCGAGGAGGAGAACCTGGTGATGGCCATGCTGGATGA
>NZ_JANSHR010000115.1:0-2150 GCF_047461675.1 Synechococcus sp. R70.1 | reverse complement strand
TTCAAGGATGGCTGCTTCTAAGCCAACCTCCTGGTTGTCTACGCACCCGCACCTCCTTGACCACTCAGCCCGGACTTGGGGACCTTAGCCGGCGGTCTGGGCTGTTCCCCTCTCGACCCAGAACCTTTTCGCCCCAGGTCTCACTCCTGCCGACCAGCAGCCAGCATTCGGAGTTCGCCTCGGCTTGGTAGGCCAACGCCCCCGCACCGAAACGGTGCTCTACCTCCAGCTGCCTCCCAGCAAGGCTGACCCTCAAGCCATTTCGGGGAGAACCAGCTATCTCCGGGTTCGCTTGGCATTTCACCCCTACCCCCAGCTCCTCCGAGCCCTTTGCCACGGACACCGGTTCGGCCCTCCACGCAGGTCTCCCCCGCGCTTCAGCCTGGCCAGGGGTAGCTCACCCGGTTTCGGGTCGGCCAGGCGCGACTTGCTCGCCCGCTTCAGACTCGCTTTCGCTCCGGCTCCAGGTGCCTCCCCCTTCGCCTCGCCACGCCCGGCCACTCGCCGGCTCATGCTCCAATAGGCACGCCGTCACCGCTCACCGCGGCTCCGACCGCCTGTGGGCACACGGTTTCAGGCGCTCTTTCACCCCCCTCGCCGGGGTCCTTTTCACCGTTCCCTCACGGTACTCTCCACTATCGGTCGGTCAGGGTGTTTAGCCTTGGAGGGGTGGTCCCCCCAGCTTCCCACAGGGTTCCTCGTGCCCCGTGGTACTCACGCACCTGTCCCACGCGCACCTGCGCAGTCCGCCTACGGGACTCTCACCCTCTCCGGTCGCCCCTTCCAGCAGCGTTCGGCTCCCACTCAGCCACCCGCGGCCGCCCTGCCGCTTGGCCCGGACAGGCCGTCCAACCCCGTCGCCGCTTCCGGACGGCAGCCCTCTGGGCGACGACGGTTTGGGCTCCTCCCGTTTCGCTCGCCACTACTCCGGGAATCACTCTCTCTTCCTCGGGGTACTGAGATGTTTCACTTCCCCCGGTGCCCACCCTCCCAGTCGAGCAAGAGGTCCCCCTCTCACCCTTCCCAAGAGGGCGACGCGGCTCCCCACCGCGCCAGGTTGCCCCATTCGGACACCCCCGGATCTCCGCTCGCCCGCAGCTCCCCGGGGCGTTTCGCCGCTCGGCCGCGTCCTTCCTCGGCCCTGACCACCGAGGCATCCACCGTGTGCCCCTCACCCCAGTCCGCACCAGTAGCTTCTGCTCGCCACCGGCAAACAGGCACAGCGGAACCACCTCGGCGCTTTCGAACCCGTCAGTTCAGCGCGATGACTCATCCACTCGCTTGTTAAGGTGCCTGCGCTCGATGTGGAGCTGAGGGGACTCGAACCCCTGACCTCCGCCGTGCAAAGGCGGCGCTCTCCCAACTAAGCTACAGCCCCATAATCGACGCGCGGTGGGCGTTCCTGGATTCGAACCAGGGACCTCACCCTTATCAGGGGTGTGCTCTAACCAACTGAGCTAAACGCCCACGCCACCCCGACAACTCGGGTGTGGTCGAGTGCCAGCGACCGACCTCGACAACGAGGTGACGGCTCCGGGTTCGGGGACCAGCAGGCGGACGCCCTCCGCGGGGAGCAGCCCCGCCTCCTCAGGCGAGCCTCCCTGGCCCCGCCCCGTCCTGCACCCTCCGGTGCTGCGCCACCCCGGTTGACCCGGGAGCCAGCGCTCCCTAGAAAGGAGGTGATCCAGCCGCACCTTCCGGTACGGCTACCTTGTTACGACTTCGTCCCAATCACCAGCCCCACCCTCGACGGCTGCCCCCAGCGTGCGCCGGTTGGCCCACCGGCTTCAGGTGAAGCCAGCTTTCGTGACGTGACGGGCGGTGTGTACAAGGCCCGGGAACGTATTCACCGCCGTATGGCTGACCGGCGGTTACTAGCAACTCCGCGTTCACGCAGGCGGGTTGCAGCCTGCGATCCCCACCACGACCGGGTTTGCGGGATTGGCTCCAGGTCGCCCCTTCGCTGCCCACTGTCCCGGTCACTGTAGCGTGTGTGTCGCCCAGGGCGTCCGGGCCATGCTGACTTGACGTCATCCCCTCCTTCCTCCGGGCTTTCCCCGGCAGTCGGGTCAGACACCCGCGTAACTGACCCCGAGGGTTGCGCTCGTTGCGGGACTTAACCCAACACCTCACGGCACGAGCTGACGACA
>NZ_JANSHR010000114.1:52594-65386 GCF_047461675.1 Synechococcus sp. R70.1 | reverse complement strand
CTACCAGAGTCTTGCCCGTGAGTACTTTATCGATGAGTGAGTTTTCAGATCTAGGTAGGTTGGTTAACTTACCCCTTGAGAGCATTACGCCCGCCGACGGGTTTTCTGCTCCCTCCTTCCTTGTTGCCGCAGCCGCAGATCAGCTAAGGGCGACAGGAGGACACAACTGGGTTCCTCTGCTGGTGGTCGAGGCTGGCAACTATCAGTACAAGGCCATTGGTAACCATTTTGTCTATGCAGTTGCTCGAGAGGCAGGGCTGGAGAGGCTCTGGTGCATTGTTGTCGATCCCGACCCAGAGCAGGTTAAGCAGGCCCAAATCCTCACCAGAGAAATTGTCCCAAAGGTGAATCTGACAGAGGCCCCGAGAGAAACTATCTTGGCCGCGTTGAGATACCTGGCCGAGCAGCCCGGCACCCCCCTTAAGGGAGTTGATATAACCATTGCAGCCGCGCGAATTGCGGAGGCAGATAGGAGCTGGTGGCAGGACTTAACCCCCATAACCAAGCTGGGGTGCAAAATTACACGAGGCAAAAAGTTGGAGGCCCTGAAAGAAGTATTTTTTCTAACTCCTACAGCGCCACCTCCTAGCCAGAAGAAGTCGTCTAAAAAATCCACAGCATCTGCCAGGGCCAAGAAAACAAGCGCAACTCGCTCTCGGAAAAAGAAAGAGGGCTAGAAGGGCGGCAGAGCAAGACCAGCTTTACGCTTCTCTTAGTACCGCTGTTCTCCTACCCAAAGGCCCACCAGCGCTGCTTGGCCCCAGGGATCCACCTTCACCTCTGCTCGCAGTGTTTCTGGGTTGCGGCGGATCTCTAGTTCCAGAACATCTCCCAGCGCTTCCGAAATGAAAAACTCTTCGATCCCAAACCTAAGCTGCCCACCATCAAACCACCCTTGTAGGACAACCTCTTTAGGTTGCAGCTCCCTGGGTCGGTCGCGGCTGATGCCGATGGCCTGCCAGGGTTGAGCGGGATCCCCATTGGGAGGGGCCAAGCGCAGGTAGAGGATCCCTGGCCTACTCAGCTCAGGTGACCAGCCAGGTAGCTTCTCCAAAGTGGAAAACTGGGCAACGGTGTAGCTCAAAGCTACGTAGCGGCCCCGCAAGAGGTCATAGGGATCCACAGGAGCAATCTGCAAGTAGATGGAGGTGCCGGTGGCGAGGGTAAGCGCTTTCCGGGCTGGTACCAGTGCAACCAGGCCCACCTGTAGCAGCAGGGCTAGCCAAAATCGCCGTAGGGATCCCTGGGGAGAAGGAGTTGACACAGATAGCCGGGGAGAGCAATTTTTAGGGAGCAGTTTCAATGCAGAGATGCTATTCTAGGCTAAGCACCTCCTTGGCTCAGTAGCTCAGCGGTAGAGCAGGGGACTCATAAGCCCTGGGTCGCGTGTTCAAATCACGCCTGAGCCATCCCAAGAAGAGGTTGGCGTAGTGCTGGTGAATCCCAGATACACTAGTCAAGCCTGCTCCAAGGATCTGCCTATCCAGCAGCGCAGGAAGAGGTTAGGGTGCGGGCATTGTGGCTGGGAAGAAATGAGACTGCGCTTTTGGGGGCTGCTGTAAACCAGCCCGCTAGAGGCTCGCGGGTGGCTTGCCAACTGCAGGGCTATGTTCGCGCCAGCGGGACGGAGTCCTTACAGCCCCCAGCTTTTACCCCTGCTCTGAGAAAAAGCAATGCCTTAGCTAGAAAAACTCTCTCAAACGATCGATAATAGGCCAGCGCACTGCTTATTTCTCTTCTCAAAACTGTGGCCTTGACTTGCTCACCGCCATCGCGCTTTGCTCAAGCCATTCAGCGGGGAGAATTTCTGCTCACCGCCGAGATCACCCCACCCAAGGGATCCGACACCACTGCCATGCTGGCTTTGGCCCAGCAGCTCAAACAGCGGGTGCACGCCATCAACATAACTGACTCCAACCGGGCTGTTGCCCGCATGAGCCCCTTGGCCGCCTCGCTGCTGCTGCATCAAGCGGGCATTGAGCCCATCCTGCAACTGGCCTGCCGGGATCGCAACCGCGTGGCTCTCCAGGGGGATCTGCTAGGAGCTTCAGCTCTTGGCCTGCGCAATGTTTTAGCCCTGACAGGGGATCCCATCCACGTCGGGGATTGCCCCGATGCTCGAGCCGTCTTTGACCTGGAGTCGGTGCGCCTGCTGCAGCTTATCCAGCGCCTCAACAGCGGCCTTGACTGCAACGGCAAACCCCTTCCTGACGGCGGCACCTGCCTGTTTCCGGGGGCAGCGGTAGAGCCACAATCCCCTAGCTTTTCGGGCCTGGAGCGGCGCTTCTACCGCAAGCTGGAGCACGGGGCCCAGTTTTTCCAGAGCCAGATGGTGACCGACTTCGACCAACTGGAGCGCTTCATGGACAAGCTGGGGCGCCCTGCCGGCAAGCCCATCCTGGCCGGTATCTTTCTGCTCAAGTCTGCCAAAAACGCCCTGTTCATCAACCGCAACTTGCCGGGGGTGCAGATTCCGGAGGCCATCATCCAGCGGCTGGCCAAGGCTCCCGACCCCCTGGAAGAAGGGATTCGCATTGCCGCCGAACAAGTGCGCCAGGCCCGCCAGATCTGCAACGGCGTGCACCTGATGGCCGTCAAGACCGAACATCTCATCCCCCGCATCCTTGACGAGGCCGGGATCCCACCTCTTAGCAACTAGCTCAACACCTGCTCCAGCCCGTAGACCAATCCCTTGAGCTGCAACACCTTGCGGATGCCCAGGATCACCCCTGGCATAAAGGCCACGCGGTCGGTGATGTCGTGTCTTAGGGTGAGCGTCTGCCCCATGCCGCCGAAGATCACTTCCTGGTGGGCGACCAACCCCGGCAGGCGAACGCTGTGGATGGGGATGTTGGGGCCAGGGATCCCACCCCGCGAGCCGGGGATCAGCTCCTTTTCTTCCACCTCGGGGGGGTTGAACGCCTTGCCCAGTTGTCCCAGCCGCTGGGCCGTCTGCAGAGCCGTGCCACTGGGGGCATCGGCCTTGCGGTTGTGGTGCAGCTCGACGATCTCCACGTGATCGAAATACTGGGCCGCCTGCAGCGCCAGCTGCTGCAGCAGGATCATGCCGATGGCAAAGTTAGGCGCAATGAGACACCCCACGCCAGCCTTGTCCGCCAGATCCCGCAGCCGCTCCAGTTGCTCCGGCGTTAGGCCGGTTGTCCCCACCACTGGCCGCACCCCAAAAGCAATTGCCGAGCGGACGTTTTCGTACACAGAGCTAGGATGGGTGAAGTCCACCATGACGCCTCGGGTACTCTGCTGCGACAGCCGCAGCAGCTGCCCTGCCAGGTCGTCGCTAATGGCCACTCCCAACGCTCCTAGCCCTAACACCTCGCCAACATCTGCGCCTAGGTGCGAACGAGCCACTGCTCCCACCAACCTCATGTCGGGGGTTTGGGCCACTGCTCGCACCACCTCCCTCCCCATCCTGCCCAGGGCTCCTACCACTAAGACGGGGATGGGCTCAGAATTTTGTCCTTCTTGCTCGACTGCCGTCGCCACCGCCTGCCCCCTTACCTTGGAGCGCTAGAGATCCCCGCCCAGGCCATCACAACTTCACCTCAATGTCTACCCCTGCCGGCAGATCTAGCTTCATCAAAGCATCGATAGTCTTGGAGGAGGGGGAATAGATATCGATAATGCGCCGGTGGGTGCGGATTTCAAAATGTTCCCGCGAGTCCTTGTCTATGTGAGGGGAACGCAGCACACAGTAGAGGCGCCGCCGCGTCGGCAGCGGAATTGGCCCCACTGGCACTGCCTCTGTTCGGCGGGCTGTATCCACAATTTTGGCGCAGGAAGTATCCAGCAGCCGATGGTCGTAGGCCTGCAAGCGGATGCGAATTTTTTGTTGGGTTAAAGTAGCCATACTTGAAGAGAGAGTAGGGTGTACTTAAAAGGCAACAGGGATCAAGCCCTCTGGAGTAACCAGCGCCCAATCCCTGCTGCGAGCCAGTAGCTTACTTCAGGATCTTGGAGACTACCCCAGCTCCAACCGTCCGACCGCCTTCGCGGATGGCAAAGCGCATCCCCTGCTCAATGGCAATGGGTCGGATGAGCTCCACCGTCATCCTAACGCGGTCGCCCGGCATCACCATCTCCGGCTTCGAGCCATCGTCAGCCGTAAAGGAGGAAATGGTGCCCGTGACGTCGGTGGTACGCACGTAGAACTGGGGACGATAGCCCGCAAAGAAGGGTGTGTGGCGGCCCCCCTCTTCTTTGGTGAGGACATAAACCTCCGACTCGAACTGGGTGTGGGGGGTGATGGTTTTGGGCTGGGCTAGGACCATGCCCCGCTCCACTTCGTTTTTCTGAATACCCCGCAGCAAAACGCCGACGTTGTCGCCTGCAATCCCCTCGTCCAGCGTCTTCTGGAACATCTCCAGACCCGTCACCGTGGTGGAGCGGGTCTCGCGCAGCCCCACGATCTCTACCGTATCCCCCACCTTGATGCGGCCGCGCTCAATTCGGCCGGTTGCCACCGTGCCACGACCTGTAATCGAGAAGACATCTTCTATTGCCATCAGGAAGGGCTTGTCCACCTCCCGCACTGGCGTCGGGATGTAGGAGTCGACCGCATCCATCAACTCATGGATCTTGTCCACCCACGGATCCTCACCCCGCTGGGTTTTGGGGTTGGCTTGCATCTTCTCCAAAGCCTTAAGAGCCGATCCCCTGACAATCGGGATTTCGTCGCCGGGGAAATCGTACTTGGACAGGAGCTCCCGCACCTCCAGCTCTACCAGCTCCAGCAGCTCCTCGTCGTCCACCATATCTACCTTGTTGAGGAAGACGACGATGTTGGGCACTCCCACCTGGCGGGCCAGCAGGATGTGCTCCCGCGTCTGCGGCATGGGTCCATCTGCCGCCGACACCACCAAGATGGCCCCGTCCATCTGGGCTGCCCCTGTGATCATGTTTTTTACGTAGTCAGCGTGGCCAGGGCAGTCCACGTGGGCGTAGTGACGCTTCTCTGTCTGGTACTCCACGTGGGCCGTGTTGATGGTGATACCGCGGGCTCTCTCCTCGGGCGCTGCGTCAATCTCGTCGTAGCGCTTGGGCGTCGCTTGGCCGAGGGCAGCCAAGGCCATGGTAATGGCGGCGGTCAACGTCGTCTTACCATGGTCCACGTGGCCAATGGTGCCAACATTAACGTGGGGTTTGGTGCGTTCGAACTTAGGGCGTGCCATGAATCCTCACTTCCTTTTTCAGTTAGCTACGTTTCCTTTGCTTTTGGCAATGATGGCTTCCGCGATATTGCGAGGAACTTCCTCGTAGTGGCTAAACTCCATCGTAAAGATACCCCGCCCTTGCGTCTTGGAGCGGATGTCGGTGGCATAGCCAAACATCTCTGCCAAGGGAACCTTGGCGGTGACCTTGGAAGTGCCACCTTCGGTAGTCATCCCCTCCAGCTGGCCGCGGCGGGCGTTGATATCCCCAATGACATCCCCGACAAAGGCTTCGGGCACTTCCACCTCCACCTTCATCACGGGCTCCAAGAGTACGGGGTTGGCTCTGCGAGCGGCTTCCTTGAGAGCCAGTGAACCGGCAATCTTAAAGGCCATCTCGCTAGAGTCCACCTCGTGGAAGGAGCCGTCCACCAGGGTGACGCGGATATCGATCAGCGGATAGCCAGCCAGTACGCCAGACTCGCAGGCTTCGCGGATCCCTTGCTCAGCCGGTGGAATGTATTCCTTAGGAATGACCCCACCCACAATTTTTGAGATAAACTCGAAGCCTGTACCTGGCTCTGCCGGCTCCAAATCAATCACCACGTGGCCGTACTGGCCGCGGCCACCGGTTTGGCGGATAAACTTCCCTTCCACACGGCTGACGGCCTTGCGGATGGTTTCGCGGTAGGCCACCTGCGGGTTGCCGACGTTGGCCTCCACGTTGAACTCCCGCAGCATTCGGTCTACCAGAATCTCCAGGTGGAGCTCGCCCATGCCGGAGATAATGGTTTGGTTGGTTTCTGGATCCACCGAGACGCGGAAGGTGGGATCTTCCTTGGCCAGGGCCTGCAGCGCCCTCGAGAGCTTGTCAACATCCGCCTTGGTTTTGGGCTCAATGGCCACGGAGATGACCGGCTCGGGGATGTAGAGGGATTCTAGGATCACCGGAGCATTTTCGTCGCAGAGGGTGTCGCCGGTGGTGGTGTCCTTCAGGCCCAGCACCGCTCCCAGATCCCCTGCCCGCAGCTCATCTACATCCAGACGCTCATCTGCCTTGAGCACCACCAGTCGCGAGATGCGCTCTTTCTTGTTTTTGGTAGAGTTGAGCACGTAAGTGCCCTTGGTCAGAACGCCGGAGTAGACGCGAATAAAGGTGAGATCTCCATACTTGTCGCTCATCAGCTTAAAGGCAAGGGCGGAGAAAGGCTCCTCGTCACTGGCCTTGCGTGACACCTCTGTGCCATCCGGCAGTATGCCCTTGATGGCTGGAATGTCGATGGGAGAGGGGAGGTAATCCACCACTGCATCCAGAAGCATCTGGATGCCCTTGTTCTTAAAGGCAGAGCCACAGAGCATCGGCACAATTTGACCGCTGATGGTGCCCTTGCGCAGACCTAGTATTAAATCTGCTTCGCTCAAGTCCTCCTCGGCAAAATACTTTTCCATCAGGGTTTCATCGACTTCAGCCACCGCTTCCACCAGCTTGGCCCGGTACTCCGCTGCCAGATCCTTCATTTCCTCTGGGATCGGCTCGGAGCGAATGTCCTTGCCAAGCTCATCCATGTAGATGTAGGCCCGCCTGCGCACCAGATCAACGATGCCGCGGAATTCTTCCTCTGCCCCAACAGGCAATTGAATGGGAACGGCATTGGCTTTAAGGCGCTCCCGGATCTGGTTGCAAACCTTGAGGAAATTGGCCCCCATGCGATCCATTTTGTTAACAAAAGCAATGCGGGGCACGTTGTAGCGATTGGCTTGGCGCCAGACCGTCTCCGACTGCGGCTGCACGCCTGCTACGGAGTCAAAGACAGCAATCACGCCGTCCAGCACCCGCATGGAGCGCTCCACCTCAATGGTGAAGTCCACGTGGCCGGGTGTATCGATGATGTTGATGGTGTACTCTGGCGCACCGGCAAGAGGCTGGGAGGGGTTTTCCGGATCCCGCTTTGTCCAGCGGGTGGTGATGGCTGCAGCCGTGATGGTGATACCCCGTTCCCGTTCCTGCTCCATCCAGTCGGTTACCGTGGTTCCCTCGTGAACCTCGCCCATCTTATGCACCAGGCCCGAATAAAAAAGAATCCGCTCCGTCGTCGTGGTCTTGCCGGCATCGATGTGAGCTGCGATGCCGATATTGCGGACTCGCTCTAGGGGAACTGTGCGCGCCACGTTAACCTCCCAATCCTCGTCGCCCTGCGACCTAGGCAAACTAAAAAACCTTTACAATTTTAATCTCTTTTGCCGACTTTTCTCCAGATCCTACGCCTCTCCTAGGCTATGGAGAGGGATAGCAACCACTGCCTCCTTACTTGGCCAGACAAGCTCAGTAGCGGTAGTGAGCAAATGCTTTGTTGGCCTCAGCCATACGATGGACTTCCTCTCGCCGACGGATGGCACCGCCGGTTTCGTTAGCTGCATCGATGATCTCGTTGGCCAACTTGGCTGACATAGTACGGCCTGAGCGAGTGCGGGCAAAGGTGACTAGCCAACGCAGCGCCAGCGAGGTACCTCGCTCTGGCCTCACCTCCACTGGTACTTGATAGGTGGCCCCACCCACACGCCGCGCTTTGACCTCCACCAGAGGGGTGACGTTGCGCACGGCATTTTCCAGAACGGCCAGCGGCTCCTGGCCAGTGCGCTCCCTTACAAGGTCAAGAGCCTCGTAGAGAATCCTGGCAGCTAGAGACGCCTTGCCCCTCATCATTATCTTGCGCATGAGCATGGTCACCAAACGGCTCCCGTATTTGGGATCGGGGGGCACTTCACGACGAGGGGCACGGCTACGGCGAGACATAGTGGGACTGTCTAGAGAGGGGTAATGCAGGATAGGAAACTGGTCTCGGAAGAAGACTATTTCTTCTTGCCTGTAGCGGCTGGCGCTTGACCAGGCTTGGGTCGTTTTGCGCCATACTTGGAGCGGCCTTGCTTGCGGTCTTTGACTCCTGCAGCGTCAAGGGTGCCGCGAATGATGTGGTAGCGCACGCCAGGTAAGTCTTTTACCCGTCCGCCGCGCACTAGAACCACTGAGTGCTCTTGCAGATTATGGCCAATGCCGGGAATGTAAGCTGTAATCTCAAAGCCAGAGGTCAGCCGAACCCGTGCCACCTTCCGCAGGGCTGAGTTGGGCTTTTTGGGCGTTGTTGTGTACACTCGCGTGCAAACTCCCCGCCGCTGCGGACACCCTTTCAGAGCGGGTGACTTGCTCTTGCGGACAGCAATGCTTCGCTCTTTGCGAATTAGCTGTTGAATGGTGGGCATGGGTTGGCCAGGACGGCTAGTCTTTATTTGGCAGTACCTAATCCTAGCAAGCAGGGATCCCGCCGTCAACCGTCGGGTCTCCAGCTCCTCTTCTAGACTGAAACCGACAGGAGCACCTTGCAGCAGCCATGGGCTGGCTGGATTGGTGGATTGCACTTCCTTGCCCGCTCTGCCAGCGGCCAGCTAGGGGAGTGTTTTGTCAAGACTGCCAGAGGCAATTGCAGGCGGAGCGGCTCGACTCCTGGCCGGTCACCACCTCGCCCTGGCCGCTTTATGCTTGGGGGATCCACCGGGGAGCGCTGCGGAGAGCCCTCTATTCCCTGAAATACCAGGGACAGCGGCGGATTGGCGCGGTCTTGGGGGAATGGCTGGGATCCCGCTGGCTGGAGAGCCGGCAGCGGCGTTCTGACCTGCTTCGTCAGGACTATACAGTGGTGCCCATTCCGCTTCATGCGGAGCGGCTGCAACAGCGGGGCTACAATCAGGCAGCCTTGATCAGCCAGGCTTTCTGCGAGCGCACGGGTCTTCGCCACCTGCCCACTGCCCTGGTGCGGGTGCGGGCCACGGCGCCCCAACACGAGCTTAACCCCCAGCAGCGTCGGCAAAATCTAGCTGGAGCCTTTGCCCTCAAGTGCCCTCCGGCTACGCCGGTGTTGCTGCTGGATGACATCTACACCACCGGCTCTACGGTAGAGGCAGCGCACCAGGCTTTGGCTGCTGCCGGGATCCCTGTGGCGGGGGTGATCGTGGTGGCCAAGGCACAGCAAGCTGCCGCTTGCCTCAACCTGCCCTGGCAGCTCTGATGGGAGGGCCAGGCTTGACTACTGCGCCTGTTGCAGGGCTGCCTGGTGAGGATCCACATTGAGGAACACAGTGGCCTCCCCCTCAACGCGGATGATGCGCAAGGGGGGAAGGGAGTCGGTCGGGTTTTGGATGCGCTCTTGCAGCTTCTCGTAAAACAGCAGATCCGCTAGTTGGGCGTTTTTCGCTGCCGCCTTCCCTTTGAGCTCGATGGCCTGCTGGTTTGCCGCCGCCAAGATCAACAACCGCTCCGTTTCTTTTTCTTGGATCTGCGCCCGCACCGCTGCCGTCTGCGCAGTAATCGAGGCCACCTGTTTGCGCTCAATGGAGTCCCGCAGGGCCTGGGGGAAATCGGCATGGCCTAGGAAGAGGCCTTCTACCTCTATCAAGGGCAAGGTCTGGCCGTTGCGGTTGACGGTGGGCATCTCTTGGCGGATCAAGTCCAGGGCCTGCTGCTCGATGGCCATGCGCTGGCTTTTGCGGTAAAAATCCTCAGACTCGAAAGAGGCGGAGATATCGCGGATTTTGGAGCGCACCAACGGCACCACCACTGTTGAAAGATAGTTCTCGCCGATGGTGGCGTGCAGCTCGTCCAGGGTGGCAATGTTGGGCCGGAGGGCAATAGCCACGTCGACGGTAAAGGCTTGCCCATCGGCAGTGTTAACCGCAATGGCGTTGCTGATGGCATTGGGGGAGTTGGGGTCGTTGGTAAACTCCCAAACGCGGGTGAGCACGGTGTAGGTAATCGGCGTCTCGATCCCCGGGATCCGGAACATCACCCCCGGCAGCTCCACCCGCCCCTTTTGCAACCCGGAAAAGGTATTGAACACCACGGTGGCGTGGCCAGGCGGGGTGACGTACAGGCAGGCGCGAACCATTCCCAGGGCTGCTAGGAAAGCAATTGCTGCTCCGGCTAACCAACGCCTCTGGCGCGGGGGCACTTCCTCTGTCGGATACACGGCAGTTGCTCCTGTTCCCAGATTGGGGCTGACGGCACGGCTACTTGGTAACCAGCGTCTCTAGGCGGGATCCCAGCACGGCAGCCTTCACTACCTCCAGGTACTGGGGATTTCGGGTGAGGGCCTCGGCTTTGGCTTGCAGTTGACCGGCTTCTGCCTCGGCTTGAGAAATGATGGTGCGGGCCTCCTGACGCGCCTGCTCGATCTCATATTGTTTTTTCACCAGTTCGTTTTCGGCGATGGTCTTTGCTTCGATAGCCGCTACAAAATCGGGGTCGAAGTCTATGTCTCGCAGCAGAAAGTCCAAAACCTCGATGCCATATTCCTTGAGCAAAAGGGCCACCCGTTCCCGGATTTGCCCCTGGAGCACTGGGCGCTCGGTGGAATACAAAGCCTGGGCGGAAAAGCCGCTGGTCTCGTTCAGGATGACCGAGCGGACAATGGGAGCGATGCGATCGAGGTAGTTCTCCCCCAGTTGGGTATAAACCTTGGGAGCGTCCACAATGCGAAATTGCAGTGTTGCCTCAGCGGCAATCAGCTGTCCATCCTGAGAAAGGGCCAGCAGCCGCGGCGCGTAGGCGTCAGGATCCTCGTCCCTCCAGGTCAGAGCTTGGGTTTTCACATCGAAGGTAACCGTGCGCGAGACAAAGGGCGGTACCCAGTGCAGGCCTGGCTGTAGGGGCGTCGGGCTCACCCCCCCTCCCCAGGTAAACAGCACCATGTTCTCGCCGTTGCCCACCAAGCGCAGCGGCCTGCCCGCTGCCATCAGGATCAACACCACGCCTGCCAGAGTAAGCTGGGGCAGCCAGCGGCTTACCTGCCTTGACCACCTCTCCATCGGCAGCTACCTCCCTCCTACCCTTGCCAGTATTGTTGCCACCGCCTTCAGAGGGAGGCAGGAGCTTTCGCCATCTTTTAAGCTTTCTGCCCGGCTTTCCTAGCCTCGGGCAAGTTGCAGAAGGACGAGAAAGCAGGAGCGCCAACGTCCCTGAATCTCGAAAAGTTCGCAAAAGTTCACTTCACAGTTTGCAAAGACTCAGGATAAGCCGGCGAAAAGAGAAGAAGATTAAAACATGATAAAGATTTGGGTTGCCGTTCATGCTGCCTCCTCTCGATTACGAGCGGCGAGAGATCCAGGTGCCAACCTCCCGTATCGCGCTGGCAGCCCAGGCTCTAATCCGGCAGGGGGTATCCGTCTACTGGCGGGAAGACAGCCTGTCCGCCCTTATTCAGCTGGGAGCCAGAGGAGCTAGCGATCGAGCTGCCATTTTGTTGGTGGAAATGAGCCTTGCCAGCCAACCGGAGGAGCTGAAGAGCTGGCTGGAGATGTGCTGGCGACTACCCAGCCATCGCCGCGAGCTGTTGCAGGTGCGAGGATAGGGGATCGCTTCTTCTGCAGGCGCGCCAGTCTTGCAAAGTAGGCTGGGGGGATCGGGTCCTGAAAGACAGGGGCCAGGCGCTGCAAAATAGTCTGTAGTCTAGCACCCTCAGCCTATGGATCTCTTGCGGCAGTACGTCCTTCCCGCCCTGATCCTACTGGTATTCCTGTTTACTCTGGTGGTGGTGAGCATCCGCTCGTTTCTACCCCAAGATATGGCCCAGCCTGCACCGATAGAGGAAGCCCCTCCTGTAGCTCTTTCTGGTTGCTGGATGCCTGCCTATGTCTGAAACTGGGATCCCTTTGCCTGCCGGCTACCGTTGGCGCATTGGCTCTGCCTGGGATCGACCCTGGGTGCGGCGGGGACTGCAGGCCACTTTGCAGGAATCTTTCCCCGAGCAGAAGCACTGGGATCACCTGGAGAAGACGCTAGATCGCCTCTTTGACCCCCCGCGTACCCCCTGCTGGTGGATCTTGAAAGAAGAGACAGGGGAGCCAGTGGGCGGTGTTTGGGCCGGCATCTCTACCGATCAAGCCACCTATCGGCGGGTAGCCTACGTCTTCTTGCTCTGGGTGGATCCTGCTCACCGCCGGCGAGGGCTGGGCAGGGCCTTGATGCAACAGGTGGAACGCTGGGGATCCCAGCAGCAGTTGGCAGCCATCACCCTGCAGGTTTATCGCCACAACCAGGCTGCCCTCAACTTTTACAAGCAGGCCCACTTTAGCGTGCAAGGCTACTGGCTGTATAAGCCCCTCGGCGGCGCCAGCACAGCTGATCCAGAAGGTTATGAAGTTTTGTAAGTAAGCCAGGCCTTGTTCTCAGCTCTCTTTTTGATGAAAGCGGTGGCAACGATTGGGGGGAACGCCCATGTCCAGACCTGTCAAGCTGAGCGAAGCAGAGATCCAAGCCAAGCTGGAAAGCCTGCCGGGCTGGTCCTTGCGGGAGGGAAAGCTGCACCGCCAATTTCAGTTTCGCTCCTTTGTCGAAGCCTTTGGCTGGATGAGCAGTGTGGCCTTGGTGGCTGAGAGCATGGGCCACCATCCCGAATGGACCAATGTGTACAACTGCGTGCGGGTGGATCTCACCACCCACGACGCCGGGGGCATTACGGAGCTGGACTTTGCCTTGGCACAACGCATGAACGAGCTAGCCGGTTCCTCGGCAGCCAATGGCTGAGCTGATCGCGTTAGCGGGCCGTAGGCCAATCGCGTTAGCGGGCCGTAGGCC
>NZ_JANSHR010000114.1:0-52494 GCF_047461675.1 Synechococcus sp. R70.1 | reverse complement strand
ATCGCGTTAGCGGGCCGTAGGCCAATCGCGTTAGCGGGCCGTAGGCCTTGGCAAGCAAGCAGGGATCCCCCTTTTTGGGTCTGCTCCCAGACCGTTCGCGCTAGCGGGCCGTAGGCCTCGAGGGGGTGTGTTGGAAGCTTTCTCAGTCTGATAAACTAAGGCCAAGGTTAAGAAATGATAACTTTATGAACGTGCTGGTTGTCGGGGCAACGGGAACCCTGGGCCGTCAGGTAGTGCGGCGGGCTATTGAGGAGGGCCATCAGGTCACCTGTCTGGTGCGAAACCCGGCTAAGGCTGCCTTCCTAAGCGAATGGGGGGCCCACCTCAAAGTGGGGAACCTGCTGCAGCCAAGCACGCTCCGAGAGGCCATGGAGGGTGTTGAGGCGGTGATTGACTGTGCCAGCGTACGACCAACCGACACGCTCACCACTCGCCAGGTGGATTGGGATGGCAAGGTCGCTTTAATCAACGCCGCTCGGGCCGCCCAAGTGGGGCACTTTATCTTTTTTTCCATCATGGGTGCTCAGCACGAATACCCCAATGTGCCCCTGATGAACTTTAAGCACCACATTGAGAAGTATCTGGTCGGATCCCAGATGCCCTACACCATTTTTCGCCTGGCGGGCTTCATGCAGGGGCTGATTGGCCAGTACGCCATCCCCATTTTGGAAGAGCAAATCGTTTGGGTAACCGGCGAGAGCGTTCCCACGGCCTACCTCGACACCCTAGACGCAGCCCGGTTCGCGGTGCGGGCCCTCAGCCTCGAAGCAGCCAAGAGACAGATCTTTCCCTTGGTGGGGCCCAAGGCTTGGACTTCCCAAGAGGTCATTGCCCTGTGCGAGCAGCTTTCTGGCAAAAAGGCCAAGGTCAGGACCATACCCCTGGGCCTGTTGCGGGGAGCGCGCAAGGTAGCTCAGTTCTTTCAGTGGAGCTGGAACATTGCCGACCGGCTGGCGTTTGTGGAGGTGATTGCCGCCGGAGAGCCGATGCACGCTGACATGACACCTGTGTGCGAAGCCCTAGGCATTGAACTGGCTTCCCTGACCTCCCTCGAGGACTTCCTCGCAGACTACTTCCAGAGGATGTTGAAACGGATTCGCGAGCTGAAGGTTAAACAACCCAAGAAGGTCAAGACGCCTTTCTAAGGAAAACTGCAGCCGAGGCGGGAGTAGAGCGTAAACTGGATAGCGGGCTAGCCTTTTTCTCAACTCCAGCTTTTCCCGATGAGCGAGACGGTTGTCACCTCCCCAGGAGCAGCTGTCGCCCAGCCCGAGCCAGCCATTGCCGTTGCCGGCCTAAGCAAAACCTACCGCACCGGCTTTTGGCTAACCAAGGTGGTCACCCCTCTTAAGGATTTTTCGCTAACCGTGGCCCGCGGTGAAACCTTTGGGCTACTAGGGCCCAACGGAGCTGGCAAAACCACCACGATCAAGTGTCTGCTGGGCATTGTCGAGCCCACCAGCGGCAGGGGCACGCTCTTGGGCAAACCCCTGGGGGATCGCTCCATCAAGCAGCGGGTAGGCTACCTGCCGGAGAACCCCTATTTTTACGACTACCTGACCGCTTGGGAGTTTCTCCATTTTGCTGGCAAGGTGTTTCGCCTCTCGGACAGCCTCCTCAAGGAGCGGATCCCGCAGCTGCTGGAGCTGGTGGGGCTTTCTATGGATACGGCCCGCAAGAAGCCAATGCGCACCTACTCCAAGGGCATGCTGCAGCGCACGGGCATGGCCCAAGCCCTGATCAACGACCCGGAGCTGGTGTTTCTGGATGAGCCGATGTCGGGTCTGGATCCCATGGGCCGCTACCAGATGCGGGAGATCATCCTGTCTCTCAAGCAGCAGGGCAAAACGGTATTCTTCAACAGCCACATCCTGGGGGATGTGGAGGTGATCTGCAGCCGCATCGGCCTCATGGTCGGCGGCAAGTTGGTGCAGCAGGGAACGTTGGACGAGCTGCTGGGCCAGAGCAAGAGCTACCGCGTGCAAGGGCACGGCGGCGCCGTAGAGCAGTTCCGCGACTGCCTTGAGCACTTCTCCATCCAAGGATCCCATTGGTCGGGAGAATGGAGCGGATCCCTGCCGGAGCTGCTCAATCTCCTAAACCAGGCGGGGGCGGTGGTAACCGATGTGCATTGGCAACGGCAGTCCCTAGAAGAGTTCTTTGTCGAGCAAGTGCGGGCCATTGAAGGGGATCGGCCACTCTCTGCCTGATCTGGCCCAGGTGTTTTGGAACGTCATTTCTACCGACTACGTCCTGCCTCAGCGATGACAGCGCGGTAGTACTCCTCTAGCTGCTGCGTGGCTGCGGACCAGCTCCAGCGCTCGGCCTCCTGGCGGGCCTGTTGCCGGAAAAGTTGCCGCTGGTCGGCCCTCTCCAACAGTTGCCGTGTGGCTTGAACAAAGTCGCTGTCGGAGTCGGGATCAAAGAGAAAGCCGTTGCGGCCGCTGTCCACCACATCGGTAATGCCGCCGCAGCGGGGGGCGATCACCGGACAGCCGGCAGCCATGGCCTCCAACAAAACCAGCCCCAACGTCTCGGTGCGGGAGGGAAACACAAATAGATCGGCAGAAGCAAAGGCCGCCGCCAGCTCTTGCCCCTGCAAGTAGCCCGTAAACACCACGTCATAGCCAGCAAAATGCTGTTCCAGGGATCGCCGCTCCGGTCCATCCCCGACAATAGCCAGACGCGCCTGCGGGATCTGCTCCAGGAGCACCCGGATCCGCCCCACCTCTTTTTCTGCGGAGAGCCGACCCACGTAGAGCAACAGCGGCCGCTCGGGCTGCCCTGCGCTGAGGCGGGCCCGCATCTCTGGACTGGCGGCCTGGGGATGGAAGAGCTCCGTATCCACTCCTCGCTGCCACAGGTGAACTCGCTCAATGCCGTGGGCAGTGAGCTCCTGCATCATGGCCGTCGAGGTACAGAGGTTGAGCCGCGCCAGATTGTGCCCCAGCCTGAGGAGGCTCCACAAAACCCCCTCCAGAAAGCCCAGCCCATAGTGCTTCAGGTACTTTGGCAAATGGGTGTGGTAGGAGGCCACCAGGGGGATCCTCATGGTCTGACTGTAGTAGAGGCCCCCCAGCCCCAAAACCGCTGGGTTGACCACGTGGATGACATCCGGTCGAAAACGGCTAAGCAGCCTGCCAATGGCCGGGCCAGGAGCAGCCAGCTTCAACTCTGGGTACAAGGGCAAGGGGAAGCCGGGGATCCCGTAAACCCGTGCCCGCGCAAACCGCCTGGGTGCTCCCTGAGGGGCAACAATCAGCACTGAGTTGCCGCGGGCCGTTAGGTGGCGCACTGTATGGCAAAGCCGGGTAACAATGCCATCTACCTTGGGCAAGAACGTCTCTGTAAACAGAGCTATGCGCATCGGGGATCCCAAGCCTACTGCTCCCACCCGTCGGACAGCGTCTTCGACGACTCTTAGGATGAGTGTTGCACAAAATGGCAACGCAACAACGGCTTGGGCACCCCCTCTAGCGGGACAGGCTAGCAGCAGGGCTGGCTGGCTGGATCTGGCCCAGGGCTGGGTCTTGGCCCAGAGTATCTGCCAACGTTTTGCTCACAGATAGCAGCATGGCCGCCAAAGCCAGACCAATGACATCTCTCCACATTGTCCGCTCCCACACTCCTCACGCCCCTTACTGTAGCGGCGGCTTTTGCGGCCGGGCAGTGATGGGCAACGGATTTTTGGGTGATAGCAATCACTGCCAAAATTGCGGCTTTGCCCCTTTTGGCTAGTCGCGGAAGGCCAGTTGCAAGCTGCTTATCAGCACAGCCAAAGAAAACACCGCCATCACCCCTCCCCAGAACCAGTAGGGCAAAAATAAGCTTTGGGCTATCTGGCTGGAGTCGGAGAGGATCAGCCGCCCGTTGATGACAGCACCCTCCATAAAGAGATAGTCAACCTGGTGATAGGTGCTCACACAGGCCTGCACCCCCAGAAATTGCAGGACAAAGCCCCGCAACCAAGGGGAAGCCCAGCAAGCTACCGCCAGGATGCCCAAACCCATGGCGGGGAGGAGCAAGAGGCCAAAGGGAGAACGCACCCAGAGCAGCGTCGAGAGCAACAGCAGGGATCCCAAAAACACCAACCCCAGCCAAGCTGTGCTGCGGCGGCGAGAAGCGAGAATGAACAGAGCCCCAGCCAGCGGCGGACCCATCGGCCCAGCGGCGGCCACCAAAGCCCGCCCCACCCGTCCTAAAAACAGCTCGCCACTGTAGATAGCTAGCCCCGAGCCATTGGGATAGATCTCCAGACGATGAAACTCTCCCCCCAACAGCAGCGCCGTCAGCCCGTGGCCCATCTCATGAAACCAGGTGGCCAACAGGGTAAAGGGATAGAGGAGGTAATTGCCCCCGGGAAACCGCCAGAGCAAGACCGTCAGCCCTGCAGCAGCCACCAGCCAAATCACGCTGTGCCGGTCAGGTTTTTCGGAAGGGGAAGAAGGCATAGGGGGAGAGGAGACTTGCCAAAAAAGAGTCTAGAACACCTAGGCCCGTAGACGCCTGCTAGCGGTGCAGAGTTCCACGCCATTGAGTCTTGCCAAGCCTCAACTGGGGGAAGAGAACGCCGGGGATCTGCCTTATAAAGAGAGACGGGCTCCGCCTTGCCTTTGACCTCAAACCCATCCGCAACAGGGACTTGCGATTAGGCTAACCCAAGGAGCTGCCGGCAGAGGAATTTAGATGAAGGTATTGCTAACCAACGACGATGGCATTGAGGCAGCAGGGCTGGCGCACCTCAGGCTAGCTCTCAGCGCTCTCGTTGCCGAGGAAAACTGCTGGATTGTGGCCCCTCACCAGCCGATTTCTGGCTGTAGCCACCAAGTCACGACGGGGCGGCCCTTCCGCGCCTGGGCCCGTGGCACGCGCACCTTTGCTGTAGAGGGATCCCCTGCCGACTGTGTGCGGGTGGCCTTGTTTAAGCTTGCCCCTTCCGTGGATTGGGTGCTTTCTGGCATCAACGAGGGAGGGAATCTGGGAACGGATGTGTACCTGTCCGGCACGGTGGCAGCGGTGCGGGAAGCGGCGCTGCGGGGGATCCGGGGAATTGCCATCTCCCAGTATCGGGCAGGAAGCCAACCCATCGATTGGGAGCAAGCGCAGCGGTGGACGCGGGAGATCTTGGCAGAGCTGATGGAGCAACCCTTACCTAGAGGCGCCTTTTGGAACGTGAACTTGCCCCACCTGCCGCCTGGATCCCCTTTGCCGGAGCGAGTTTACTGTCCCCTCTGCACGCAGCCGCTGCCGCTCGATTACGCCGTGGAAGCAGAGGGAGAAGGCTTGGAGTTGCTGTGGTTCCGCTACCAGGGGCGCTACGCAGAGCGCGCTCGCGATCCCCAAACCGACACCGATGTCTGCTTCTCCGGTCGGGTAGCCATCACCCAGGTGCACCTGACCTCAGGAGCTCCCCGGTGAGGGAGTGAGGTTGCGGGCGATGGTTCTCAGCCGCTGCAGCCGCAGCGCCGTCAGGATGTCAGAGGGATCCAGCTTCAGGGTTTGTTCCAGAGCCTCTGCCAAGTGTCGGGCTGCCTCCTGACGGGTATAGCCGCGGAACTGGGCGCGGCGCAGGGCAAATTCATCGGCATCGAAAGGGGCGCTCTCGCGATGGAGGCTTTGCCAGATCTGTCGAACGGAGAGGGCCGTAATGCCCCCCGCTAGAAGAGCAGAAAAGGGGTGTTGCAGAGAGAGCTCCACCAGGGTGGTAATGCCCCCAAACAGCGCCAGCGATTGGTAAAACCCTGGCTGCAGCCAGTTGCGATGGCTAAGCCAGCCCACCTCCCGCAAAAACAGGAGATCTCGGTGCGGCTGCGGGATCCCTTGCCACCGGCGAAAGTCGATGGCAATGGTGCCCTGGGGCTGCCAGGGAGCCTGGCGGCGAGAAACCAGCAGCCTCTCGCCCCCCGAGTGAGGAACAACTTTGATCCAAGCTCGGAAGGAAGCGGGGAGCAGATCCCGCAAGCGTTCAATTTCTTCTTTTTGAAAGGTTTCCAAAGACTGGAAGTCTAGGCCACTAGTCATACTTACGTGTGCTGATTCTTGAACCCCCTCTCTAGCCTAGCGGCAGCAGGGGTGGCGTGAGGCTTGGCAAGCGAACGTCCTGGCTCCTGCGGCTTTAAGCTGAGAAGAAAAGCCCAGCCTGGATTGAACCATGCTGTGGTCAGCTCAGCCAGAGCCGCCGGCAGGGATCCTTTACACCTATGCGTTTTTGCCAACGCCGGGGGCATCCCTTTGCCAATTCATCCAGCAAACCCCTGGCATGCAGCAGCCACTGCAGGTGTTCTCCCCGCCGGGGGGCCGCATTGCCGCCGCTATTGAGCCCCTACCCAACCCAGCGGCACTCCAAGCTTCGGACGAGGTACTCCTGCGTTTGGCTCTGCGCCATGACGAGGTGATCTGCCGGCTGTTTGCCCAGACACCCCTTCTGCCTCTTCGCTTTGGCACATGTTTTCTCTCGGCCGAAAAGCTGGGAGCCCACTTGTTAACCCAGCAGGCGGAGTACGAACAGGCGCTAGCTGCTCTCGGGAGAAGGGCTGAGTATTGCCTCAAAGGCAGGGTTCACACCCCGCTTCCTGGGGATCCCCCGCCCGCCCCCAGTGGAACGGCCTACCTGCTAGCCCGCAAGCAGGCCTACCTGCAACAGCGCCAGGCCCAGGAGCAACAACAGCAGGAGCTAGCCGTGCTGCAGCAGCTCTGGCCCCCTAACTGGCCTGTGCAGAGGGGGGATCCCCAGTCAGGAGAAGTGCTGCGGCTATACTTTTTACTCACTCCCGCCGAACGGGAAGTTGCCGCCCAGCTCACCCAAACCTGGCTGGCGGAGCACCCCCACTGGCAATTGGACTGGAGTCCTCCCTTGCCCCCTTATCACTTCGTGGATGTCCTGCGGGATCTTTCTAGGTAGGCCCAGGCTGCTGGCCTGCTGCGGAGTCCTACCTGCAGCTTCTGACTCCACTGACCGCCAATGACCCTTCCCAGCGGCTCTCCTCAGACCAAGCCCTCGCCCACGCCCCGGACGGCCCAGCCGGATCCGGTCCTCATCCTCGGGGCCGGCCTCATGGGGCGCCTGTTGGCTGCCAGCCTGCTCGAAGACGGCCATCGGGTGCACCTGGTGGAAGCAGCCCCGGCCACCGCCCCAGAAAGCAGCGCCGCCCATTTTGCCGCGGCCATGCTCGCTCCTTTGGCTGAGTCGGTCATCACCGAAGCCAGCGTGGTGGCCCAGGGGTACTACGCCCTCTCCCGCTGGCCCGCCCTGCTAGCCAGCCTGCCAGAGCCCGTTTTCTTTCAGCAGGAGGGCACCTTGATCCTCTGGCACCGTCAAGATGCTGGGGAAGCCAAGCGCTTCTCCAACTTGCTGGCCGCGGTGAGAGAACGCCTCCCCCATCTTCCCCGCCCCCAGCCGCTCGATGCCCAGGCCCTGGCTGAACTGGAGCCCTCGCTGGCCGGCCGATTTAGCCAGGGTCTCTATCTTCCCCAGGAGGGTCAACTAGACAACCGCCAACTGCTGTCGGCTACGCTGGCCAAGCTGCGGCAGCACGGGGTGGAGGTGGAGTGGGGATCCTCTTGGGATCTCGAGCGAGCGCGGGCCTGGCAGCAGCAGACCGGCGGCTGGGTTTTGGACTGCCGTGGTCTGGGAGCCCAAAAAGAATGGGGCGGGCAGAAACCGCTGCGGGGAGTGCGGGGGGAGGTGGTGCGTTTGTATGCTCCAGAAGTTTCGCTGCGGCGCCCAACGCGGCTATTACACCCTCGCTATCCCATCTACATTGCTCCTAAGCCAGGGCACCTATTCGTGGTGGGAGCCACTGAAATTGAATCCGAGGATCGCTCGCCCGTGAGCGTCCGCTCGGCTTTGGAGTTGCTCAGCGCCGCCTACACGGTTCACCCTGCCTTTGCCGAAGCGCGTATCCTAGAATTAGGCAGCCAATGCCGTCCCACCCTAGCAGACAACTTGCCGGCAGTGGTGGAGCCGTCCCCACGCCTGTTGCAGATTAACGGCCTCTATCGCCACGGTTTTCTCATTGCTCCGGCCCTTCACGACGCCGTCCTGGAGTACCTTCGCCACGGCAGTTGCTGCCTAGCCCAGCAGTTGGGGATCCCCTTTCAGGTGCAGGCTGCCTCGTTTCCCCGGGAGTCTCTGTCGCCATGCGGGTCTTGATCAACCAGAAGCCTTACGATCTGCCAGAGGGCGCAACTTTGGCCGAGGCCATCGCCCAGGTGGAGGTCTGTGGACCCTTTGCAGTGGCGGTTAACCTAGAGTTTGTGCCGCGCGCCCGCTACGAGCAAACCCGTCTGCAAGAGGGCGACCAGGTCGAGATCCTTGTGCCGGCTGCCGGGGGCTAGGGCATAGGCGCCTTCCTCTTTGTCCTAAACTCTGTCCCAGCGATGTCCACTCTTCTTGAGCTTTCCCCTTCAATCCAGGCCGATGAGGATCCCTTGGTGCTCTACGGCCAGGCTCTGCCCAGCCGGCTGATGCTGGGGACAGCCCGCTACCCTTCGCCGGCTATTTTGGAACAGGCGGTGGCGCGGGCGCAGCCCTGTCTGTTGACGGTTTCCCTGCGGCGCCAGGGTGCCCTAGGGCCAGAGGCCTCTCAGGGGTTTTGGGCCCTACTGCAGAAGCTGGGGATCCCACTTTTGCCCAACACCGCCGGCTGCCACAGCGTGCAGGAGGTGGTCACGACGGCGGAGATGGCCCGAGAGGTGTTCGGCACTGACTGGATCAAGCTGGAGCTGATTGGCGATGACTACACCCTGCAGCCGGATCCGGTGCAACTGCCCGTTGCCGCTGCCGAGCTGGTTCGGCGGGGGTTTAAGGTCTTGCCGTATAGCACCGACGACCTAGTGCTCTGCCAGCGGCTCTTGGATGCCGGTTGTGAGGTGGTCATGCCCTGGGCTGCTCCCATCGGCACGGGCAAAGGCCCCCTCAACCCCTACAATCTGCGTCTGCTGCGGGAGCGGATCGAGGCGCCGCTAATTGTGGATGCCGGCCTAGGCTTGCCCTCCCACGCTTGCCAGGTCATGGAGTGGGGCTTCGATGGGGTCCTGCTCAATACAGCAGTGGCCCTAGCCCGGGATCCGGTGGCGATGGCCGAGGCTTTCGCGGCAGCGGTGCGTGCAGGCCGCCAAGCTTATCTAGCGGGGGCAATGGCTCCGCAGGAAACACCCCAGCCCAGCACGCCTGTTCTGGGCACTCCCTTCTGGCACCAGGGTTAACTGCTCTATCAAATCAAGCAACAGGCTTTTGCGCCTGGATGACCTGCAGGGCTCCTCCAGCGTGCAGGGTTTGCCGGACGGCCTGCCAGCCCTGGTGCTGCAGGTACTGGGGCAAGTCCAGCTTGAGGAAGTGCCAGGCAGTCTCGGTCTCAAACAGGGCTAGAAACAGGGCCAGTCCGGGCCAAAGTAGGGGCTGGTGGGGCGCGTGCAAATCGAGAAGTAAAAGCCTTCCCCCTGGCTTGAGCACCCGCCAGACTTCGCGCAGCACCTGTTCGAGGTCGGGGAAGGTCAACTCGTGCAGGGCCAAGCTGGTGTGTACCCAGTCAAAGCTGCTGGCGGGAAAGGGCAGATCCTGGGCAAAGGCTTCCACAAATTCAACGTTGGGTAGGCGCTGGCGGGCTGCTGCTAGGGCTTTGGGTGAGGCATCCACGCCGACCACGTTTTGACATAGCTCGGCCAGAAGCGGTGTCACTTCCGCCGGCCCACAGCAGAGATCCAACACCCGATCCTGAGGTTGGATGGGGATCCCTTGCAGGGGCAAGCGCCGCAGCCGAGCATACCCCCCCACTGCCAGGGCCGCCGCGCGGCTAATGCTGCGGTAAAGCCAGGGAAAGCGGTAGCTCCAGTCGCGGAGGAAGGTGGCCATAGAGGCTTCTCCTACCCCACTAGCGGGATCTCCCAGCGTCACTTGCCGCCAAGCTGAGGGGAGTTGCTCCTTGCTCTGGACAGACTAGAGGTCAAGATCCCACAGCGGGAAGAATCCCACCAGCAGCTCCACAATCAGCAAAGCCGGCAACAGGTTGGCCACCCGCAGGCGCGCTAGGCCAAGCAGGTTAATGCCAATACCTAGGATGAGGATCCCACCGGTGGCCTCCAGGGCTGCAAGCAGGTCTGGACGCAGCAGGGGCTGCAGTTGTCGGGCTAGCAAGGCCACTCCTCCCTGAACCAGGAGCACCGGCAGGGCGGAAAACAGTGTACCCCAGCCCAGGCTGGCGGTAAAAGCCAGGGTGGCTATGCCATCCAGCGCAGCTTTGACCAGGAGCAGCGAGGGATCCCCCAGGCCATCCTGGATGGATCCCAGCAGCGTCATGGGCCCAACCAAAAAGAGAATGCTGGGGGCCACGAAGGCGCAAGCAATGGGGCTAGGGCCCAGCCAGCGGCTCACCTGCTTTTCTAAAGCTTGTCCCAGCCGCTCAAAGGCAGCCTCGAGATCGCTCCATTCCCCCAGCCAAGCTCCCCCGATCAAGGCCAGCAAGACCGTGACTGCCTGGGCGGCGCTGCTGAGGGTAAGGGCCATCTGCATCCCCAGAACCAACACCAGCAAGCCCATAGCTTGGAGCAGGGTTTGGCTGATGCGCTCCGGCAAACGACGGCCTAGTGCCCAGCCAAGGCCGCTGCCCAAGAGGATAGCGAGGGCATTGACGAGGGTGCCAGTGCCAGGGGTAGCCATAAAACGTTCTCGCCGGCCAGCCTGAATTATAAGTCTCCCTCGAAATCTTCTCCAGGCCGACAGGGAAGCACCCGGGCAGACTGGCCGTTTCTGCTGCCAATCCTGGCTATACTGGGGACATGCTCACAGAGGTGGGCTTTTACTCCACTGCAATTCATGGGTTTTTGGAAAGGCCTGTTTGGGTCAGCAGGGGCTGCCGCCGCCAAAGCGTCAACGCAAACGGCTACACCTGCCCCTCGCCAGGAGACGGTGGCGGTGGGGGGGGAGACTATTGTCTTTAGCCTGGATCCCAACGTAGATGTGTACGAGCTGGAAGAGCTTTGCGATGCAGTAGGGTGGTCGCGTCGCCCCATCCACAAAGTTAGGAAAGCTCTGCAGCACAGTTTTTTGGTGGTCTCGATGTGGCAGCAGCGGGGCAGCTACCGACGTCTCATTGGCTTTGCCCGCGCCACCTCGGACCATGCCTTCAACGCCACCATTTGGGATGTAGTGGTCCATCCTGAGTTTCAAGGCCGAGGGCTGGGCAGGCGGCTGATGGAAAAGGTCATTCAGGAGCTGCGCGCCCAGGACATCAGCAACATCACCCTCTTTGCCGACCGGGAAGTGGTCAGCTTCTACGAGCGGCTTGGCTTTACGGCCGACCCTGAGGGGATCAAGGGCATGTTTTGGTACCCGCGCTAGCCCATGGCTCCCCTGCCCACAGTGATCTTGCCGGGTTATCTGGCGGGCGCCTCGGAGTACGAGCCTTTGCGCCGGGAGCTGGAGAAGCGTGGCTATCCAGCGCGAGTGGTACCGCTGCGGGTAGCCAGTTGGCTGCCCACCCTGGGAGGAAGGCCGGTCACGCCCATCTTGCGGGCTCTCCAGGCCACTGTCCGACGTACCCAGGCCGAGTTTGGAGCTGAGCAGGTGAACTTGGTGGCCCACTCCGCTGGCGGCTGGATTGCTCGCATCTACCTGGGATCGGTGCCCTACGGAGGTCAGGTCTGGCAGGGGCGGGATCACGTGGCCACCCTGATTAGCCTGGGATCCCCTCACACCAGCCGGGAGCGCTGGACAAGGCGCAACCTGGACTTTGTGAACACCCACTACCCAGGCGCCTTCTGGCCTCAGGTCAAGTACGTGTGCGTGGCTGGCAAGGCCATCCAAGGACGGCGCGTGGGCTGGGGATCCCTGTGGCGGCGAGAGCACTACCTCAGCTGGCTAGCCTACAACAGCTACCGGCTCACTGCCGGCCAGGGAGAACTCTGGGGAGATGGCATCACTCCCATCGAGGCAGCCCATCTGCCGGGAGCTATCAACCTCACCCTTCCCAATTGCTACCACTCGGGCCGCGGCGGACGATGCTGGTATGGTTCGCCAGAGGTAGTCGAGAGTTGGATTGCTTACTTGGCCTAGCTGCTGGATCTTGGGGGATCGGCAGTGGAGCTGCCGGGCAGGGAAGCCGCCGACTGGCGACGTTCCTGTTGACGCCGGGCCGCTTTTACCATCTCCTCGAGAGCAGCGCGCGCCTGCTTCAGGCGGTCCAAGCTGCTGCGGTAGAGCTCCAGGTCTTTTTTCACCCTCTCTGGCGAGAAAGGCAGCTTCCTAATCACCTCCTCCAGAAAGCGGCGGCTGCGCTCTTCGGGATCCTTATAGAGGGAGGCAGCTACTGCCTCGTAGGCCGTGTAGAGGCCAACGGCCAAAACTCGGCTGTAGGCATAGGGAGGCTGGGTCATGCGCTGCAAGATGGCCTTTAGCCCCCCCACATCCTCCGCCTCTGGTTTGAGGCAGAGCAGGTTGTAGCGCTGCTGGGGATCCCCACTGCGCAGGAGCTCCAGCAGGTCACGGGCATTCCTGCGCACCACCTCCGGCTTGAGGTGGAGAGCCTTACAGAGGGCGTTGAAGATGACCTCGCGCTGCTCAGGAGAAGGGTAAGTCTCCATCAGCCCGTTGTAGAGGGTAACCAGCCCCAGGGCAAAAAAGGGATCATAGACAAAGGCGCCGTTGACCGTGGCTAGGTGCAGCTCCACCAGCAACTCTTCCACCACCCGGCGATAGGCAGGATGGATGGGGCGAGGGTAGGCGCTCAAAAAAGCCGCTTTGGTGGCCGAAAAGGTGCGGACAGGATTCACAGGCAAAGAAAGAGAGCGGGAGGCGAACTTATAATATTCTCCCTCGGAGCGACCCCGCGGGCAAGCCAGGCCCTAGGTTGCCGTGGGGTGGGAGGGTTAGCGATATGGCAGCTACAGAGGGAACCATTGTCGTCAAAATCGGCACCTCCAGCTTGACGGATCCGCAGACGGGCTCCCTGCGCCTTTCCGTGTTGGGGCCCCTGGTGGAGGTGCTGACGCGGCTGCGCAACCAGGGCTATGCGGTAATCCTGGTCTCCTCCGGGGCGGTGGGGATAGGCTGTGCCCGCCTGGGCTTGCGCCAACGGCCGACGGCAATTGCGGAAAAGCAGGCGGTGGCGGCGGTGGGTCAGGGACGGCTGATTCGCCTGTACGACGATCTCTTCTCTGCGCTCAACCAACCCATTGCCCAGGTGCTGCTCACCCGAGGCGACTTCGTGGAGCGCAGCCGCTACGTCAATGCCAATCGCACCTTCACCCAACTGCTGCAGATGGGGGTTATCCCCATCGTCAACGAAAACGACACGGTGGCGGTGGAGGAGCTGAAGTTTGGCGACAACGACTCCCTCTCTGCCCTGGTGGCGAGCATGGTGCAGGCCAAGTGGCTGATCCTCCTCACCGATGTGGACAGGCTCTACTCCGCTGATCCCCACCGCGATCCCTCCGCCGAGCCCATCGAGCGGGTGGAGCACGGCATGCCTTTGCGGGTGAAGGCGGAAGCCCACGGCAACAGTGGCTGGGGCACCGGCGGCATGGCAACCAAGCTCGCTGCGGCTCAAATCGCCACCGCTGCCGGCGTGACGGTCGTGATCACCAACGGCAAACGGCCCGACCAGATCCCAGCCATCTTAGCCGGCGAGCCCATTGGCACCCGCTTTGAGCCCGCTCCTCAGCCGGTTAGCGCCCGCAAGCGGTGGATTGCCTACGGCCTTATCCCCGAGGGATCCCTGACCTTGGATGAGGGAGCCGTGCGGGCAATCTGTGAGCAGGGGCGCTCGCTGCTGCCAGCGGGGATTACCGACGTTTCTGGCGACTTTGAGGCGGGGGCTGCCGTGCGCCTGTGCGATCCCAGCGGGCGAGAGGTGGGGCGGGGCCTAGTCAACTACAGCGCCGAGGAACTGCGGCGGATCAAAGGCAAGAAAACTGCTGAAATCCCCTACATCTTGGGCTACGAGGGAGTCGATACCGCTGTCCATCGGGATAACCTGGTCCTGCTGGAGTGACACTCAGTCGCCGGGCTTGACCACCCACTCCACAGGGGTTTTGGTGGGATCCGGCAATTTCAGCGAAAACAGCCCCGCCATCAAAATCAACAGGGTGGAAAACCAGAGGCAGCCCTCCAAACCGTAGAACTGGAAGACAAGCCCCGAAGTTACCGTTCCCAGCAGCCGCCCGCCAGAATTGGCCATGTAGTAGAAGCCCACATTGAGGGCCACCTCGTCGTCTTCGGTGTAGGCCAGCACTAGATAAGAGTGCACCGCCGAGTTAAAGGCAAAAACAATCCCAAAGAGGATGAGGCCGCCAGTGACCACCCACTCCGGCGGGAGGTCGGCCATGAAGGCGGTGGCAATGATGGCCGGCACTGCGGTCAAGGTAAACGTCCAGATTTGGATAGTGCGGGCCTTGGGCGCGCGGCCCGGGCGACCCCCTCCCAACAGCTGCGGCGCCAGAAACTGGATGATCCCATAGCCGATGACCCAGATGGCCATGTAGCTGCCCACCTGTATGAAGGTCCAGCCCAGGCTGTCGTAGAGAAACACGGGCAGGGCCACCACAAACCACACATCCCGCGACCCGAACAGGAAAAAGCGGGCTGCTGAGAGAAGGTTGATCTCGCGGCTTTTGGAAAACAGGCGTTTGAAGGGGATCTTCGCCTTAACCTTGCCCATGTCTGCTGGCAGCAGCGCCCCCGAACAGAAGATCAACGCCAGCGCCCCCGCCTGCACGAAGTTGGCCATGCGGAAGCCCATGGGATCGCCGTAGATCTCGGTGAAGATCTGCAGCAGGGCCGCTCCCACAAAGAACCCCACCCCCTTGAGGGCGTTTTTGGATCCCGTCAGCATGGCCACCCAGCGGAAGAGGCGGGATTCAGCCTCCCTGGGCACCACCAGGCGGACGGCGCTCTTGGAGCTCATCTTGGTGAGATCTTTGGCGATCCCGGCTAGGGCTTGGGCCGTCATCACATAGGCCACCTGGCCCCAGACCGGCCACTGCAGGTTGATCACCCCCAGCATCACCAGGCCAAAGATCTGAATGGCAATGCCGCCGTAGAGGGTCAGCCGCAGGCCAAAGAGGGATCCAATCCAGCCGCCCAGGAAGTTGGTGATCACCCCGAAGATCTCGTAGAAGAGGAACAGCATGGCAATCTGAATCGGGGTGAAGCCCAACTTGTGGAAGTGGAGCAGCACCAACATGCGGATGGCGCCGTCGGTGATGGTAAAACCCCAGTAGGCAGCGGTTACCAGGGCGTAGTTGCGCACAGCAGCAGCTTGGGCGCTTGAGGCAGCAGTCATGGGCAGGTCTCCAAAGGACTTACAGACTAAGGGCCACCTTGCGGGCCAATTCCGCCATGCGGTTGGCGTAGCCCCATTCGTTGTCGTACCAGGCCAGAACCTTTACCTGGGTGCCGTCCACCACCAGGGTTGAGAGGGCATCCACAATGCTGGAGCGGGGATCTCCCTTGAAATCCACGGAAACCAAGGGCAACTCCTCATAGCCTAGGATGCCCTTGAGTTCGCCCTCGGCTGCCGTTTTTAAAAGACGATTAACCTCTTCCACGGTGGTAGGCCGCCTCACCTCAAACACGGCGTCGGTCAAAGAGGCATTCAGCAGGGGCACGCGCACCGCAATGCCGTTGAGCTTGCCATCTAACTCGGGGTAGATAAGGCCAATGGCTGTGGCAGAACCGGTGGTGGTAGGCACCAAGGAGAGCAAAGCCGAGCGGGCTCGCCGCAGATCCTTGTGGGGAGCATCCACCAGCGTTTGAGTGTTGGTAACAGCGTGGACGGTGGTGATCACCCCGTGCAGGATGCCGATCCCCTCGTGGATGACTTTCACCAGGGGGGCCAAGCAGTTGGTGGTGCAGGAGGCGGCGGTGAGCAGGTGGTGGCGGGACGGGTCGTAGAGGTGGTCGTTGACGCCCATGACAATGTTGAGGGCCTCTTTGTCCTCGACAGGGGCAGCCACAATGACCTTGCGCACCCCGGCCTTGAAGTAGGCCTCCAGCCCTGCGGCTTTCACAAACTTCCCTGAGCACTCCAGCACCAGGTCGATCCCCAACTCAGCCCAGGGCACTTCGCCAGGAGATTTGCACTCGCTAAAGGTCAGGATTTTGTCCTGGATGCGCAACTTCTGGTCGGATCCCTCGATGTCGAGGTTCCAGCGGCCCTGCACCGAGTCGAACTTAAGCAAGTGAGCTGCGGCAGCAGGCCCGCCCTTGATCTCGTTGATGTGGGCAAACTCCAGCTCCGGCCAACCCCAAGCTGCCCGCAGCACCAAGCGTCCAATGCGGCCAAAACCATTGATGCCTACCCGCGCCGCCATCCCCCTCTCCTCCCAACTTGCAGCCAGGGAGAACCTCGCCTAGAGCTTATCAGAAGCACCCCTGCATTTCAAGTTGGGAAGCTGGGCAAGAGTCCACTAGCAGCAGCGTGTACTTTAGGTTCCTACAGTCCAGGTGTTGCCATACTCAATCTGCTCCGGGGTGAGGCTGTCGATCTGGACCCCCATGGCCTTGAGCTTAAGGCGGGCAATGGCCTCGTCCACCTCAGGAGGGATGGGGTGCAGCCCTGGAGCCAGCCGACCCCGGTTTTTCACCAGGTACTCGCAGGCCAGCGCCTGGTTGGCAAAGCTCATGTCCATAACGCTAGCCGGGTGGCCTTCGGCAGCAGCTAGGTTGATGAGCCGGCCCTCTCCCAGCACGAATACCGATTTGCCCGATTGAAGACGGTACTCTTCCACGAAGGGGCGTACTGTCTGCCGGGAAACGGCTCGCTCCTGCAGGGCCCCTAGGTCAATCTCGATATCGAAGTGGCCGGCGTTACAGACCATTGCCCCATCCTTCATGGCGTCGAAGTGCTCGCCGCGGAGGACATGCTTGTTGCCCGTGACTGTGATGAACAGATCCCCCAGGGGGGCAGCCTCGGCCATGGGCAGAACGCGAAAGCCGTCCATGACCGCTTCCAGGGCCCGCACCGGGTTGACCTCGGTCACGATGACCTGGGATCCCATGCCTCGGGCTCGCATCGCCACTCCCCTGCCGCACCAGCCATAGCCGGCCACCACCACCGTCTTCCCGGCCAGGAGAAGGTTGGTACAGCGCAGAACCCCGTCTAGGGTGGATTGGCCAGTGCCGTAGCGGTTGTCAAACAGGTGTTTGGTTGCAGCGTCGTTAACGGTCATCACCGGGAAGCTGAGCACCCCCGCCTTCAGCATGGCCCGCAGGCGCACCAAACCGGTGGTGGTCTCCTCCGTGGTGCCGATGAGCTCGGAGAGCTGCTCCTGCCGACGCTGCACCAGCTCCGCCGTTACATCGCCGCCGTCGTCGATGATGAGGTTGGGGCGGTGATCCAGGGCAATCTGGACATGGCGGCGGTAGGTTTCCACATCCTCCCCCTTGATGGCGAAGACTGAAATGCCGTAGTCGGCCACCAGGCTAGCGGCCACATCGTCTTGGGTGGAAAGAGGGTTGCTGGCAATGAGGACGCTCTCGGCTCCACCCGCCTGCAGAGTCAAGGCCAGATTGGCAGTTTCGGTGGTGACATGACAGCAGGCTACTAGACGCAGGCCAGCCAAGGGCTTTTCTTGGGCAAAGCGCTCCCGGATCTGGGCCAGCACCGGCATCTCCCGCGCCGCCCACTGAATCCGCTGCTTGCCCAAGGGAGCAAGGCTCAGATCCTTGACTTCATGCTTAGGTAGAGACAGAGTAGCACTGCTCATGAGAAGACTCCCAACGAGGACTCCAGACAGGGAGAGGCCGTTCCAATGTCGCCAAGATGGAGACCCGCATGTCGACAAGCCTGAACTATTCTCCCACAAGGGAGCCCTTTTCGGCGCTGGGGCTGGATGTGGGCGATCGCCGCATTGGTGTCGCCGGCTCCGATGGGCTGGGGCTGTTGGCCACTGGCCTGGGGGTGATCCAGCGCCGCTCCCTCGCAGAAGATATCGCTCAAGTGCAGGCGTGGATTCGCCGCCGCCAGGCCACCGTGGTGGTGGTTGGGATCCCTCTTTTGGCCGATGGCTCGGTGGGATCCCAAGCCCGCAAGGTGCAGCGCTTTGTGCAGGCTCTCCAGGCGGCTGTGGATTTACCCATAGAGACAGTTAACGAGTACCTAAGTACCGTGCAGGCGGAGTGGGATCTGCGCCAGGCAGGGATACCCGCCAAAGCCCAGAAGGGTTTAATCGATCAGCAGTCGGCGGCCGTGATTTTACAAACTTGGCTGGATGAGCGGCGCTACCGCTCCACCTCAAAAGCTCCCTGCCGATAGTCGGCCAAAGCGTAGCCACCACCAGGCCGATATTCCACGAGGGCCACATCGAAGCGGCAGGCTGCTTCCACTAACTGGGGATGCTGGCTTAGGAACGCCTGGGCAGCTCGGATCAAGCACTGCTGTTTCCGGGTCCCAACTGCCAAAAGTCCGCCCTGATCCCAGCCCTGGCCGCGGCGGGTTTTAACTTCCACAAAAACCAGCAGCCCTGCCTTGTAGGCCACCAGATCCACCTCCCCCCACTGACAACGCCACCGCCGGGCCAGGATCTGCCAGCCTTGCTCTTCCAGGTACCGCTGCACGCAGACCTCCCCGGCACTACCGGCCTCTTGAGGGGCGGTGTGCTTGCGCCTAGTGGGCAGAGCCGTTGCCATGATACTTGTCAGTGTCGTAGAAGCCGTTGCGGGTGCCAAAGTAGAAGCTTGCCAAAGAGAGGATCAGGGCAACCGCCACCAAGATCGATTTTGCCTCCACGCGGTTTTCTCCCACCTTTGTCCTCAGCCATGATAGCTTGCTCCGCCTTACCCCCTACCAGTTGAGGCAGAATGGGAGGAGCGTCGCTACTGCTTTTTGCCTCTCAAGCTTACCGTTTTCCTGCAGCCTCCTATGTCTTCCACGCCCTCTATGCCAACTGCTTCCAGCAAGCCTCGCATCCTCTTGGGCCTGCGGGCCGACGAGTTTCGCCATCCAGTGGATCTGCAAGCCACCCGCTCTCTGCAGCAACTGCCGGGCCTAGGCCTGCTAATTCAAAACTTGCTTGGCTCCACGGCGGGGGAGATGTTTTACCTGGATAACATTGCCTCCAGTATCCAAATCAACGAGCAGCAGTTGCCGGAAGTTTACCAGCTTTTGGTTCAAGCCTGCCGCATTTTGGATCTGGAGGTGCCCCAGCTCTATGTGCGGCAAAACCCTGTGCCCAACGCCTACACTTTTGCCATGCAGGGGAAAAAGCCTTTCATTGTCTTGCACAGCTCCCTGCTGGATTTGCTGGAGCCAAAGGAACTGCAAGCTGTCATTGCCCATGAACTGGGCCATCTCAAATGCAACCACGGCGTCTATCTGACGATGGCCAACCTTCTCGTGCTCTCCACCAGCTTGCTCCCCTTTGGCGGCCTGTTCTACCGCGCCCTGCAGGATCAACTGCTGCACTGGCTGCGCTGTGCTGAGTTTACCTGCGACCGGGCAGCGCTGCTGGTTACCCAGGACGCCAGAACCGTAATCTCAGTGCTGATGAAGCTGTGCGGCGGCTCGCCGCAGTTGGCCGCCAAGCTCAACGTGGATGCCTTTCTGGAACAGGCCCGCACCTACGAGGAGCTGGATAGCGATCTCTGGCAACTGGAGCTCAAGCAACTCCAAACCCTTGGCCGTACCCATCCGTTGCCAGTGCTGCGAGCCCGGGAGATTGAGCGCTGGTTCCGCAGTAACACTTATCAGCAAATTCTCGAGCGGCACGGCGTTCCCGCGTTCTAGAAACCAGGATGGCTCTTCTCGAAGCGCCGCTTGGCCCGCCTCTGATCTTGGGAGAGGTTCTTCTGGATTGCTTCCCTGACGGGGTGGTGCTGGGAGGAGCCGCTTTGAATGTGGCCTGGAACCTCAAGGGACTGGGGTTGGATCCCCTCTTGATTAGCCGCATTGGCCAGGATGAGGCAGCGGAACAGGTGCTGAGGGCGCTGCGGCGGCAGGGGCTACGTCTAGAGGGGCTGCAGCGGGATCCAGCTCACCCCACTGGTCAAGTCCAGGTCACCCTCGACAGGGAGGGCATCCCAACCTTTGCCATCCTGCCGGAGCAGGCCTATGACTTCATCGAGCTGGATCCGGCTGTCCTTAGGGCCTTCCAGCCCAGCCTCCTCTACCGGGGTAGTCTGGCCGCACGGCAAGAGTCAGCCCACCGCCATTTCCAGGAGGCCATCCTGGCTTTAGGCTGTCCGGTGTTTTTGGACCTCAACTTGCGGGATCCCTGGTGGCACCCAGGCCCCATCCGGGAGATGCTGCGCACCTGCACTTGGCTGAAGCTCAACCAGGCGGAGCTAGAGCAAGTGGTTCAGCTGGAAGGGATCCCTGGCGGGGAGGTGGTGGAGCAGGGGCAGCTCTTGCGGGCGCAGTTGGGCCTCAAGGGCTTGTTCCTAACTTTGGGGGCGGCAGGCGCGTTCTTGTTTACGGCTGAGAGGGTGTATTGGGCGGAGGCGGTGCCAGCGCTACGGCTGGTGGATACAGTAGGGGCAGGGGATGGGTTTAGCGCTGTGGCCATCCTAGGCCTGCTGCGAAGGTGGCCAGAAGCAGTACTGCTGCAGCGGGCAGTGGAGTTTGCCGCAGCCATCTGTGGAGTTGCGGGGGGTGCACCCCAAGACCCAGAGTTCTACTGCCCTTTCCGGCAGCGGTGGGGGCTCTAGGAGCTACTGAAACTGGCGCCAGTGGAGCTGGGCGTAGCGTCCTCCTTTAACCAGGAGCTCGCGGGGGTTGCCCTGCTCTAGAAGTTGCCCCTCTTCGAGGACAAAAACGCGATGGGCGCTGCGCACCGTGGAGAGGCGGTGGGCAATAACAAAAACGGTACAGCGCTGCATGAGCCGCTGCAGGGCCTCCTGCACCAAGGCTTCCGACTCGTTATCCAAGGCGGAGGTCGCCTCGTCCAGGATGAGAATCTTGGGGTTGAGCAGCACAGCGCGGGCAATAGCTAGCCGCTGCCGCTGACCGCCGGAGAGGGTGATCCCACGCTCGCCGATTCGGGTGGCGTAGCCCTCAGGCAGGCTCTCAATGAAGCTATCAATATTGGCCACCCGGGCCGCCTGGCGCACTGCCTCCAGGTCAAAGGGCTCCTGGCCATAGGCGATGTTGCTGGCAATGGTGCCGGAAAAGAGGGTAATCTCCTGGGGGACGATGCCAATTTGGCGACGCAAACTTTTGAGGGTGACGGTGCGGATATCGATGCCGTCGATGCGAATACACCCCTGCTGCGGATCGTAGAAGCGAGGGATCAAATTCACCAAAGTCGACTTGCCGGCCCCGGAGGATCCCACTAGAGCAACAATCTCGCCGGGGGCCACCTGGAAGCTGATGTCTTTAAGCACCGGCTGGCCCGGCTTGTAGGCAAAGGAGACCCGATCGAACTCCACCCAGCCCTGAATCGGCGGCAGGGGGCGGGCGCCAGGCAGCTCGCGCACGCGGGGTCGGGTATCCAGGAGCTCAAAGATCCGCTCCACGGAAGCCTCCCCTTGCTTTAGGTCGCTGTAGTTATTGGTGATGTGGACAAGGGGATCGATGAGCAGAGCCACCCCCGCAATGAAGCCGAGGAACTGGCTGCCGGTCAGGTTGCCCTCGCTAATCTGCCAGCCCCCTACCCAGAATACCCCCAGGACGCTCATGGCGTAGAGAAAGCCCACCACCGGGTCTTGGATGGCTTTGACCTGTTCGGTTTGAAAGCGAGCCAGGCGGTTGCTTTCGGCCAGGGCGCTGAAGCGGCGGATCTCGTAGTCCTCGGCAGCAAAGGCGCGGGTAAGGCTGACGGCAGCAAAGACTTCCGTTAACAGAGAAGACAGGTCGGCCATGCTCTCCTGGTTGCGGCGAGAGCGCTGCAGCAGCCGCTCTCCAAACCAGCTGATCAAGGCGCCCATCAGGGGAGCAATCACCAGGGTGGTTAGGGTGAGGATGCCGTTGAGGTAGAACAAGTAGGCCACCACGGCCAGGATGGTGAGCACGCTGGGGATAAAGCGGTGGAAAAACCGCTGTACCACCTCCCCCACCCGATCCAGGTCGCTGGTGAGGCGATAGACAAGGTCACCCGTGCGGCTCCCGGAAAAATAGTCCACGTCCAATCCTTGCAAGTGGGCGTAGACTCGCTGCCGCAGCTCCAACACCATCTGCAGGGAGGCCCTGGCCATGAGGGTGTCCTGGCCGTACTGGAAGGCGCCACGCACTAAGAAGAACACCACCCCAATCAAGGCCAACGTCCGCAGTTGCCTGAGATCCCCAGCGCCAATGGAGCGAGCCACCCACTCGATCAAGTAGGCAAGGGCAGGCATGGTGAGGACAAAGCCAAGGGTACAGACTAGCCCCAGCAGCAACATCCACAGATGGGGCCGAATGAAGGGAAAGAGACGGCGATAGCTACGCAGCGGCTGCACCAAGGGCCATCCAAAAGGCTTCTGCCCCGATCAGCTTAGCGGAGATGAGCTCCTCAACGGCTGCCGGGATCCCCTCCTAGCAGCTTTTTTGCGGGATCTGAGGGAAACTGGCTCTCCTTTGGCCTCCCCCTGCCATCTTTTGCGCCAACGGCGCCAGCGGGAGACCAGGCAATCGCCGAGGCTGTGGTTAACGGATCCCAGCTCCAGCCCTAGGCCCACCCACCCCAGGGTCTCAGCGTGGGCTTGTAGCCACTGCCAGAGGTTGTCCCGCCAGATCCCCGGCTGCCACGGCCACCAGCCCAGGTGGGATCCCAGCCAGGCGGCGGTCAGGCCCACCCCTGTCACCCACAAGCCCAGGTAGAGCAGCCGCAGAGCAGTGCCCACCAGCGGCCCGTGGGACCAGAAGGAGCGGTGCCGCAGCCAGCGGCGGTAGGGAAGCCAAATCCAGCGCAGGAACAGCCAGCGGCGATACTGGCGAGAGTCAGTGTCCAGATCCCCGGAAAACATCAGGCCGCTGAAGAGATAGGCCGACCCCACCGCCAAAGCCACAGCGGCACTGTCGCCCAGCAAAGCCGCTGCCAAGGTAATGCCGGGAGCTGTCCAGAGGATGAGGCGATCGTGGGTGGATCCCCAGGGCATAAAGAGCTCAGCCCTCCCCTGGGGCTGAGTCTAGCCGCAAGTGGGGGAAAAAGCAGGGATCCCTCGATTTAGGCGATCCAACACCTGCAACTGCCGGTAGAGCATCTCCACCCGCGGCATTTGGACTCCACCCTGCTGGGCATAGCGGAGAGGGTTGGCAAAAATAGCCTCCAGCTCCAGGGGACGCTTGCGCTCGTAGTCGATCTTCATGCTGGTGCGGTAGGGGACCATCTTCTCGGTGTTAGCCAGCATCTCGGGAATTAGGGAAGGGGGAAGCCGGCGACCACAGGCCGCAGCTCCCTCCACCACCTCTTGCATCAGGGCTTCTGCCAGGGCGCGGGCTTCCGGATCCCGGATCATCTGCTGGGTGTCGGCATTGAAAACAACCGAGAGGCCATTGAAGGGAATGTTCCAGACCAACTTCTGCCAGCGGGCTTCCATCAGATCCGGCGAGAGGGAGGTAGGGATCCCAGACCGTTGAAAATCGGCCTGGATCTGTTGCAGACGGGGCGTGATCCCCTGGGGGGCATAGCCAGGGCCATATTCGGCCAGCAGTACCGAGCCATAGTCGAGGTGGCGGATGTGGCCAGGGCCAACTTTATTGGAGCTGATGAAACAGAGGCCCCCCACGACGCGCTCAGGGCCGACGCAGTTGGCAATCTCCGGCTCTGCGCCCAAGCCGTTTTGCAGCAGGATCACCACGCCCTTTTCAGCCAGCACAGGCGGCAGCAGCCGGGGCAGAAGGTGATTTTGGGTGGCTTTCAGGGCCACGATTACTCCCTCACAAGGGGGCATTGCCTCCACGGAGGCGTAGGCATTGACCTGGGGCAGGTGAAAGTCTCCCCAGCAGGATTCCACCCACAAGCCGTTCTGGCGCACCTGCTCGTAGTCGCTATGGAGCAGGAAATGCACCTCAAAGCCGGCCTGCTGTAGCTTGGCCCCGTAGAATCCTCCCACGGCGCCACTGCCCAAAACCGCATAGCGGCGGCTTTCCGGCAACTGGGACATCGCAAAACCTTGAGCCGATATCCCCACCCTAGCGCACTCTGGAGAGCTCACTCAGGATCAGGGTCGATCAGCAGCACCCGCTCCTCGCCGTCGGTTTCGCGCAGGTGCACCTTGACTATTTGCTCGGGGGTTGTGGTCAGCCTATGGCCGCAGTAATCCGGCTGAATGGGGAAGTGCCGATGGCCGCGGTCAATCAGCACGGCCAAGCGCACCCGTTCTGGGCGCCCAAAGTGGTTCAGGGCCTCCAAAGCCGCCCGAACAGTGCGGCCGTGAAAGATAACGTCGTCCACCAGCACCACCTCTTGGCCAGTGAGATCCCGGGGCATTTCACTGCGATCGGGAGTGCGCAGCCGGCCAGAGCCCAGGTCGTCGCGGAAGAAGGTGATGTCCAACTCCCCTACCTGGGGCGGTATCCCAAACAGCTCGGCTATGCCATCCCGGAGCCGGTAGGCCAGAGGCACCCCGCGGGTGCGGATGCCAATCAACACCAGCCTGTCCAGGTGGGGGTGATCCCTGCCAATGGCCGCCGCCAAAGCCGCCATTTGCCTAGCCATCTCCTGGGCATTGAACACCTCGGTTGTGGACATGGACAGTTGAGGCCGACCTATAGGAGCCCAAGTTAGCCCAGATCCGCAGCCAGTAGGATAGGATATAAAGCCCTGGAAGGGAGAGATCCACCATGTCCACTGCAGTGTCCGCTACAGGTCCAGCTTCGACGGAGAAAAGAGGGCCTAGGTGGGCCCGCTGTTTACGGGCCGTGCTGGCGGTTCTCCCTCTGCTGGCCTTGGGGTTATTCCTGCTGGGATCCCCGGCCTGGGCGGAAGACTACAGCAAGCGGGAGCTGCAGGGGGCAGACTTTGCCGGACAAGACCTGAGCGGCTGGAAATTTCTCAAAGCCAACCTGCGACAGAGCAATCTCAGCCACGTGAAGGCGGCAGGAGCCAATTTTTTCGGAGCCAACCTCAGCAAAGCTAACCTACGCGGGGCAGATCTGCGCGGCGCCACCCTGGACATGGCCAATTTGCAGGGTGCTGACCTGCGGGAAGCCCAACTGCAAGACAGCATGATGTGGCTGGTGCGGGTGGAAGGGGTCGAGATCGAGGGAGCAGATTTTACCAATGCTCTAATCCGCAAGGATGCCCTCGCCATCCTCTGCGAGCGGGCTAGCGGCGTTAACCCGGTTACCGGCCGGGCCACCCGCGACACCCTGGGGTGCGACTAGCCCTCACCCCCAGCCCCCCTCCCTGGGAGAGAGGGGCGAAACTTTGGAAATAGCCCTAGCTTACGAGCTGGGGGCAGCCGCCTCTGAGGGGGCAGGCTTGCGCTGAAACTGACCCAGGAGCGAGTTCCAGGCTAGGCGTGCCATGGACAGCAGCCAGTTGCCCTCCAGCTCTCTAAACAAGTCCATGTTGAGCTTGAAGGCGTAGTTGGCTTCTGCCACAATGCGCTCGATAGTAGCCTGGTCCAGCCCCAGCGCATCCAGTTGAGCGCGGTAGCGCTGCTTAAACTTGCCCTCGTGCGGGATCTGTTCAAAGTCGTAGAAGGCGGTGCCTTCCCCCGGTGGCAGGCGCAGGGCCCGGCGGGCAATGTTTTTCAGGATCTGGCCGCCCGACAGGTCGCCAATGTAGCGGGTGTAGGCGTGGGCAATCAGCAGAACCGGATCTTTTTCCACCACTTCTTGAATGCGGTTGACATAGACTTGGCAAGCGGGAGAGGGCTTGACCACAGAGGGCCAATGGGGACCGATGAAATAGTTCAAATCTTTCTCTAGGCTGGCCTTGCGCCACAATTCGGGGTAGTAGAGCTGACCCACTATCGGGTGCTCTCGCAACCGCGCAAACCCCTCTTCCAGCGCACTGTAGACAAAGTAGAAATTGCCCACGTAGCGGCTGTAGGTACGCCTATCAACCACTCCCTTGAGGAAACATTTGATAAAGGTCATATTCTCGGCCATGGTGTGGGACTGCTTGGTGCCCTCCCGCAACTGGGTTGACAGGCCAGCGTTTTGATTTTCTTGGCTGGGCAAACCCTTACTCACAAAACCCTCCTTGTAAAAAGTTGCTTGGCTCCGGCCATTGACCGGCTCATGGAGGCAGCGAGGGATGCCTCAGCAGCAGACCCGGCAAAGGCAACACAGACCGCCCAGCGCGGCGGCTAAACGCCCTTCTCCGGGGCTCGATGCTTCTTTTTCCCCCGCCATCCCTATCTAAGCAGCACTCGACTGGCGGTCAATGGCTTAAGCTTAGAATAATCCGCCCGAGTGTGAATGGATGTGAACAATCCTTAAGGCAGGTTGGAGAGGAAGCAGAGCTTGCTAGCTCCCAGGCTAAAGGCAGGAGTTGCCGCCAACCCTTGTAAAGTTCGTTGACGATCGTTGGCGGGGCTTCTATAATTGGAGGCCTGACTGCAGCGCAAGCCCTGCTAAGCAACGCATGAGCTCGTTAGCTGTTCCCTCCCCTGTTCTTACCTTACCTGACCTGGTAGAGATTCAGCGGGAAAGTTTCCTCTGGTTTTTACGGGAAGGGTTTGAAGAGGAGCTCCTGAGTTTTTCTCCCATCGTCGATTACACCGGCAAGCTGGAGCTGCACTTTCTGCCAGACTACCGGCCTGGGGATCCCTCCAAGGGGTACAAGATCAACAAGCCGCGCTATGACCCAGAGGAGGCCAAGCGGCGGGATGCCACCTATCAAGCCCAAATCCGGGTGCCGACGCGCTTAATCAACAAGGAGACGGGCGAAATCAAAGACATGGACGTCTTCATGGGCGAGCTGCCCTTGATGACGGATCGAGGCACCTTCATCATCAACGGCGCGGAGCGGGTGATCGTCAACCAGATTGTGCGCAGCCCCGGCGTTTACTACAAGGCGGAGCTGGACAAAAGTGGCCGCCGCACCTATAGCGCTAGCCTCATTCCCAACCGTGGTGCCTGGCTGAAGTTTGAGACGGACAAAAAGGGGCTGGTGTGGGTGCGCATCGACAAAACCCGCAAGCTCTCGGCAGCAGTTTTGCTCAAAGCTTTGGGCCTGAGTGACTCGGAGATCTACGACAGCCTGCGCCACCCCGAATTTTTCCAAAGAACCATGGAAGAGGAGGGGCACTACAGCGAAGAAGAGGCGCTGATGGAGCTCTACCGCAAGCTGCGGCCCGGGGAGCCTCCTACGGTCTCTGGCGGCCAGCAACTGCTAGAGTCGCGCTTTTTTGATCCCAAGCGCTACGACCTGGGGCGGGTAGGGCGCTACAAGCTCAACAAGAAGCTCAACCTGACGGTGCCCGAAAATGTTCGGGTGCTTACCGTTACCGACATTCTGGCCGTTATCGACTACCTCATCAACTTGGAATACGACATTGGCCAGGTGGATGACATTGACCACCTGGGCAATCGGCGGGTGCGCTCGGTGGGCGAGCTGCTGCAAAACCAGGTGCGGGTGGGCCTCAACCGCCTGGAGCGGATTATTCGCGAGCGCATGACGGTTTCCGAGTCGGAAAACCTTACCCCTGCCTCGCTGGTTAACCCCAAGCCCCTAGTGGCAGCTATTAAGGAGTTCTTCGGCTCCAGCCAGCTCTCCCAGTTCTTGGATCAGACCAACCCCCTGGCAGAGCTGACCCACAAGCGGCGGCTGTCGGCTCTGGGCCCTGGGGGCCTGACGCGGGAGCGGGCTGGCTTTGCCGTGCGGGACATCCACCCCAGCCACTACGGGCGCATCTGTCCCATCGAAACCCCCGAAGGGCCCAACGCCGGGTTGATTGGGTCTCTTGCTACCCACGCCCGCGTCAACCAATACGGCTTTATTGAAAGCCCCTACTACCGCGTCGAGAATGGCGTGGTGCGCAAAGACCTGGGGATGGTCTACCTCACCGCCGACGAAGAGGACGAGTACCGCGTGGCGCCAGGGGACGTGCCGGTGGACGCCGAAGGCCGCATCACTGCCGAGGTGGTGCCCGTGCGCTACCGCCAAGAATTCACCACTGCTCACCCCAGTGAGGTGCACTACGTACAGGTGTCGCCGGTGCAGGTGATCTCGGTGGCCACCTCGTTGATCCCCTTCCTGGAGCATGACGACGCCAACCGCGCCTTGATGGGAGCCAACATGCAGCGCCAGGCGGTGCCCCTGCTCAAGCCAGAGCGGCCCTACGTGGGCACAGGCCTGGAAGCCCAGGCGGCGCGGGACTCCGGCATGGTGGTGGTGTCGCGCACCAACGGGGTGGTGACCTATGTTTCCGCCGATGAAATCGTGGTGCGGCCCGAGGATGGGGGAGATCCCATTGTCTACCGCCTGCAAAAATATCAGCGCTCCAACCAAGACACCTGCCTCAACCAGCGTCCTCTGGTCTACGCGGGGGATCGGGTAGTGGCCGGCCAGGTGCTGGCTGACGGTCCAGCAACCGAGGGCGGCGAGCTGGCCTTAGGCCAGAACGTGCTGGTGGCCTACATGCCCTGGGAGGGCTACAACTACGAAGACGCCATCTTGATCAGCGAGCGGCTGGTCTACGATGATGTCTTCACCTCCGTGCACATCGAGAAATACGAAATTGAGGCCCGGCAGACCAAGCTGGGGCCAGAGGAGATTACCCGCGAGATCCCCAACGTGGGGGAAGATGCCCTGCGCAACCTGGACGAAAACGGCATTGTGCGCATTGGGGCTTGGGTGGAAGCCGGCGACATTCTGGTGGGCAAGGTTACGCCCAAAGGGGAGTCGGATCAGCCTCCGGAAGAGCGGCTGCTGCGGGCCATTTTCGGGGAGAAAGCTCGCGATGTGCGGGACAACTCCCTGCGCGTGCCCAACGGTGAGCGCGGGCGGGTGGTGGATGTGCGCATCTTTACCCGCGAGCAGGGGGATGAGCTGCCGCCGGGAGCCAACATGGTGGTGCGAGTCTACATTGCCCTCAAGCGCAAAATCCAGGTGGGAGATAAGATTGCTGGCCGCCACGGCAACAAAGGCATCATCTCCCGCATTTTGCCGGTTGAGGACATGCCCTATCTGCCCGATGGCACGCCGGTGGATGTGGTGCTCAACCCCCTGGGAGTGCCCTCCCGCATGAACGTGGGCCAAGTGTACGAGTGCCTGCTGGGCTGGGCCGCGGAGCACTTGGGGGTGCGCTTTAAGCTAATGCCCTTCGATGAAATGCACGGCCTGGAGGCTTCCCGACTGACCGTGGAAGCCAAGTTGCGGGAGGCGCGCGAGAAGACCGGCAAGGACTGGATCTTCAACCCTGAGGGCAAATACTGCGGCAAGGTGCAGGTGTTTGACGGCCGCACAGGCGAGCCCTTCGACCAGCCGGTTACGGTGGGCCGGGCCTACATGCTGAAGCTCGTGCACTTGGTGGACGACAAGATCCACGCCCGCTCCACCGGCCCCTACTCGCTGGTAACCCAGCAACCGCTGGGGGGTAAAGCCCAGCAGGGTGGCCAGCGCTTTGGGGAGATGGAGGTGTGGGCTTTGGAGGCGTTTGGGGCGGCCTACATCTTGCAGGAACTGCTCACGGTCAAGTCGGACGACATGGTGGGGCGCAACGAGGCCCTCAACGCCATCGTCAAGGGCAAGCCCATTCCTCGGCCAGGCACGCCGGAATCTTTCAAGGTGTTGGTGCGGGAGCTGCAGTCCCTGTGCCTGGACGTCTCCGTGTACAAGGTGGAGGTGGACAGCAAAGGCCAGCCCCACCATGTGGAGGTAGACCTAATGGCCGATGTCTCGACCCGCCATGTCCCTTCTCGGCCCACTTACCAGTCAATTACGGCTGAGGATCTCTCCCCAGCAGCCAGGGAAGGCTTCGTAGCTAGCCGCAGCCGGGACGAGGAAGAAGACGAGGACGATTTTTAGGTGGCGCCAGGCAGGTTTCAGCTAAGGGAGGAAAGGGGGGAGGATCCCTCTCTCCTTCCTATCTAGGTGCTAAGGCAGCAAGTCAGGAGAAATGGCTATGGCCAGACCAGAGCAGCGCTTTGACTACATCAAGATTGGGTTGGCTTCTCCCCAGCGGATTATGGAGTGGTGCCAGCGCACCCTGCCCAACGGCCAAGTCGTGGGAGAGGTTACCAAGCCAGAGACCATCAACTACCGCACCCTCAAGCCGGAGATGGATGGTCTCTTCTGTGAGCGCATCTTCGGGCCGGTTAAGGACTGGGAGTGCCACTGTGGCAAGTACAAGCGCGTGCGGCACCGCGGCATTGTTTGCGAACGCTGTGGGGTGGAAGTGACGGAGTCGCGGGTGCGCCGCTATCGCATGGGCTACATCAAGCTGGCTGCCCCAGTTACCCACGTTTGGTATCTGAAAGGGATCCCTAGCTACATTGCCACCCTGCTGGACATGCCGCTGCGCGACGTGGAGCAGGTGGTGTACTTTAACGCCTACGTCGTGGTGGATCCGGGCAATGCCCCCAACCTCTCCTACAAGCAGCTGCTGACGGAGGATCAATACCTTGAGATCGAAGATCAGATGTACGAGGAGGGATCCAACCTGCAGCTGCCGGAAAACTGGGCCATGATTGGGGCCGAGGCCATCGAACGCCTGCTCAAAGACATTGACCTAGAAAAAGAGGCGGAGAAGTTGCGCGAGGAAATCGCCAGTGCCCGCGGCCAGAAGCGAGCCCGCCTGATCAAGCGGCTGCGGGTCATCAACAACTTCATTGCCACGGGAGCTCGGCCTGAGTGGATGGTGCTGCGGGTGCTGCCGGTCATCCCCCCCGATCTGCGCCCGATGGTGCAGTTGGATGGGGGCCGTTTTGCCACCAGTGACCTCAACGACCTCTATCGCCGCGTGATTAATCGCAACAACCGCCTGGCGCGCCTGCAGGAGATCATGGCGCCGGAGATCATTGTGCGCAACGAAAAGCGCATGCTGCAGGAGGCAGTAGATGCCCTCATTGACAATGGGCGGCGCGGGCGCATGGTGGTGGGAGCCAACAATCGTCCCCTCAAGTCCCTGTCGGACATCATCGAGGGCAAACAGGGCCGTTTCCGGCAAAACCTGCTGGGCAAGCGGGTGGACTATTCAGGGCGCTCGGTGATTGTGGTGGGGCCCAACCTGCGCATGCACCAGTGCGGCTTGCCCAAAGAGATGGCCATTGAGCTATTTCAGCCCTTCGTCATCCATAAGTTGATCAAGCGAAATATCGTCAACAACATCAAAGCCGCCAAAAAGCTCATCCAAAGCAATGACCCGCAGGTTTGGGACGTGCTGGAGGAGGTCATCGACGGCCACCCAGTTTTGCTCAACCGCGCTCCCACGTTGCACCGCCTCGGGATCCAAGCCTTTGAGCCGGTTCTGGTGGAGGGGAGGGCAATTCAGCTCCATCCCTTGGTCTGCCCCGCCTTTAACGCTGACTTTGACGGCGACCAGATGGCTGTCCATGTGCCTCTGTCCTTGGAAGCCCAGGCGGAAGCGCGCCTGCTGATGTTGGCCACCAACAACCTCCTCTCCCCAGCCACCGGTGCCCCCATCATTACCCCTACCCAAGACATGGTTTTGGGCTGCTACTACCTGACGGTGGACAACCCCGAGGCACCCGAGGTTAACGACCGCTATTTTGCTAGCCTGGAGGATGCTCTTGTCGCCTACGACCGCGGCATCATTGGCCTGCACAGCAAAATCTGGGTGCGCTACAGCGGCCCGATGGAGTTGGGCAAAGGAGAAAAAGAGTCAGAGCCCCAGATTGTCGAGGAGCCAGGCGGTACCCGCCTCAAGATCACCAACTACCGCCGCATCCGCGAGGATCAAGAGGGCAACGTTATCAGTCAATACATTCGCACTACGCCAGGCCGGATCATCTTCAACAAGACGGTGCAGGACATTCTGTTGGCATAGCCATGAGCGAAAAAGGACAAATTTCCCCCAGCCTGCGGTGGCAGCCTGCCTCTAGCTCTAAGGCGGAGGCCCCCCCGCCTCCTATTCCCTTTCGCAACTATCAAATCGGCAAGAAAGAGCTGCACAACCTCATTGCCTGGGCTTTTGCCCGCTACGGCACTGCCCGCACAGCGCAGATGGCGGATGCCCTGAAGACCCTGGGCTTCAGGTACGCCACCCAAGCTGCCGTCTCCATCAGCATTGAAGACCTGCGCATTCCGCCCAGCAAGCGGCAGCTCTTGGCCCAGGCAGAGGCGGAGATCGAGGCGGCCACAGAGCGCTTTATCCGCGGCGAGATTACCGAGGTGGAGCGCTACCAAAAGGTCATCGACACTTGGAACCAAGTCAATGAGCAAATTAAAGAGGAAATGCTCAACAACTTCCGCCAGAACGATCCCCTCAACTCCGTCTACATGATGGCCCACTCGGGGGCAAGGGGGAACGTCTCGCAAGTGCGGCAGTTGGTGGGCATGCGCGGCCTGATGGCCAATCCGCAGGGGGAGATCATCGACCTGCCCATCAAGGCCAATTTCCGCGAGGGCTTAACCGTGACCGAATACATCATCTCCTCCTACGGCGCGCGCAAGGGCTTGGTGGACACGGCGCTGCGGACTGCCGACTCCGGCTACCTCACCCGCCGCCTGGTGGATGTCTGCCAGGACGTGATTGTGCGAGAAGCCGACTGCGGCACGGACCAAGGGATCCTGCTCCAGGCCTTGATGGATGGCGATAAAGTCGTTGTGCCGCTGGAGGAGCGCCTGGTAGGGCGGGTGCTGGCCCAAGATGTAGTGCATCCGCAAACCCAGGAGATCCTGGCCCGCCGCAACCAAGAGGTAGATCACGACTTGGCCAAAACCATTGTGGAGGCGGGCATCCAGCAGGTGGTAGTGCGTTCTCCCCTTACCTGTGAAGCCAACCGCTCGGTGTGCCGCATGTGCTACGGCTGGAGCCTGGCCCACTCTCGCTTGGTGGATCTGGGGGAGGCGGTCGGGATCATTGCCGCCCAATCGATTGGAGAGCCGGGCACGCAGTTGACCATGCGCACCTTCCACACGGGAGGGGTGTTTACAGGGGAGGTGGCTCGCCAAATCCGCGCCCCCTTTGCCGGGGTAGTGCGCTTCCCGAAAAACCTGCGCACTCGCCCCTTCCGCACCCGCCACGGCGACGATGCCCTCCAGGTGGAGGTCAACAACCAAATCGTTCTGGAAGGGCCAGAGGGACAGCGGGAAGTCTTCGACCTGACCCAGGGATCCACCCTGCTGGTGCGAGATGGGGCCCTGGTGCAGCGGGATCAGTTAATTGCGGAAGTGGCCGTAGCCAAAGCGGTGCGCAAGAGCACCGAGAAAGCCCAGAAGGAAGTGGTGGCCGATCTGGCAGGGGAAATTCGCTTTACCGACCTGCTCATCGAGGAGAAAGCCGACCGCCAGGGCAACACCACCTCTACTGCCCAGCGGCAAGGGCTGATCTGGGTCCTGTCTGGCCAGGTGTACAACCTGCCTCCCGGCGCTGAGCCAGTGGTAAAGAACGGGGATCGGGTGCAGCCGGGGGATGTCATTGCCGAAACCTCGCTGGTCACCGAGCACGGTGGCATCGTGCGCCTGCCAGAGCGCAGCGACATCAAAGGCGGACGGGAGGTGGAGATCATCAATGCGGCGGTGGTGCTCCACGAGGCGCGGGTGCGGGTGGAATCTCACCAAGGCCGGGAGCAATTTTTGCTGGACACGCCCAGCGGCCAGACTTTTGTTCTCAAGGCTACACCAGGTACCAAGGTGGGCAACGACGAGGTGGTGGCGGAGCTCATCGACAACCACTTCCGCAGCCCCACGGGAGGCTTGGCAAAGTTTGCTGGCGTTGAGGTAGCCCGGCGGGGCAGAGCAAAGCAGGGCTACGAAGTCATCCGCGGCGGCACCCTGCTGTGGATCCCGGAGGAGACCCATGAGGTGAACAAGGACATCTCCCTCCTCAATGTGGAAGATGGCCAGTACGTGGAAGCCGGCACCGAGGTAGTGAAGGACATCTTCTGCCAAAATGCCGGTGTTGTCGAGGTTATCCAGAAAAACGACATCCTCCGGGAGATCGTCATCAAGCCTGGATCCCTGCATCTGGTGGAGGATCCCGCTGACCTGGAAATCCCCACCGGCACCTTCATCCAGCCGGGTCAAAAGCTGCTCAGCAGCATTGTCCCTGACCGACTGGTCTATCTGGAGCAGGTGGAAACTCCCGAAGGACCCGGCATCCTGCTGCGGCCGGTGTATGAGTATGAAATCCCCGACCGACCGGTGGTGCCCACGCAGGAGTCTACGAGCGAGTCCGGTCGCTCCATTCGTCTGCGGGCTGTCCAGCGGGTTCCCTTCAAGGATGGGGAGCGGGTTAAGTCGGTGGGCCCGGTGGAATTGCTGCGCACGCAACTGGTGCTGGAGATCGATACTGACGCGCCGCAGCTCAAGGCCGATATTGAGCTCATCCAGGATGAGAAGGATCCCAGTATCCGCCGCCTGCAACTGGTGATTCTGGAAACCTTGCTGCTGCGCCGCGATGTAGAGGCAGATCTAGCTCAGGGGAGTACCCACACCCGGCTGTTGGTTAACCAAGGAGACACCGTCGGCAGAGGGGGGGTTATCGCCCGCACCGAGATCCAGGCCAAAAAAGCTGGGATTGTGCAAGGGATCCGCGAGGGCACCGAGGTGGTGCGGCGGGTGCTGGTGATTACCGACGACGATCTGCTGACGGTACCCTTAGACGGGCCAGCCAGCGTCGAGGTGGGAGCGCTAGTGCGAGCTGGAGAAGAACTGGCGCCGGGGATCCCTGCTCCCGAGTCGGGACAAGTGATGCAAATTGCAAAGGATCACCTGGTGCTGCGGCGGGCGCGGCCCTACCTGGTTTCGGCAGGTGCCATCCTCCAGGTGCGGGATGGAGATCTGGTTCAGCGGGGGGATGCCCTAGCCATTCTAATCTTCGAGCGGGCCAAGACCGGCGACATCATCCAGGGGCTGCCGCGGGTGGAGGAGCTGCTGGAGGCTCGCAAACCCAAGGAAATGTGTGTCTTGGCCAAGCGACCCGGCACCGTGCAGCTAAGCTGGCAGGGAGAGGAGCCGGATCTCAAGGTCATTGAAGCCGATGGCACGGTTACTTCCTATGCCGTGCTGCCAGGGCAGAGCTTGGTGGTGGTGGACGGCCAGTCGGTGGGGGTAGGGGATCCCCTGACTGACGGCCCTGCCAACCCCCATGACCTTTTGGAGATCTACTTCGAGTACTACCGCCAGACCCTGGGAGACGACCAAGCGGCGCGGCTAGCCCTACGGGAGGTGCAGCGCTTCCTCGTCAACGAGGTCCAGAATGTCTACCGCTCGCAGGGTGTGGAGATTGCGGACAAGCACATTGAGATTGTGGTACGCCAGATGACCTCCAAGGTGCGGGTGGACGACAGCGGTGACACCGTCTTGCTGCCGGGTGAGCTGGTAGAGCTGCGGCAGATCCAGCAAGAGAATGCCTCCCTAGCCGTCAGTGGCGGGGCGCCGGCCAAGTACACACCTGTCCTCCTGGGGATCACCAAGGCCAGCTTGAATACCGACAGCTTCATCTCGGCAGCTAGCTTCCAGGAAACCACGCGGGTGCTCACCGAGGCAGCCATCGAGGGCAGATCCGACTGGCTGCGGGGTCTGAAGGAGAACGTCATCATTGGCCGCCTGATCCCGGCAGGCACAGGCTTTAGCACCTACCAGGAGATGGCTCCAGAGCCGGAGCCTCCTGAGGAGGAAGAACCTCCAGCCGTGCTGCCGACGGTGCCACGCCGCGTGGTCCTGGAGGACGACCAACTCATCGACGACTCCACCCCTGTCGACGAGCCGGAGGAGGAGGAAGAAGAGTAAGCCGCGCTTGCGGGGGTTTGGGGATCCGGCCCAGCACTGGCAAGCTGGTGGCAGTAAAACACCCCCTACAGCTGCTGCTAGATCCAGTGCTAGTAGCAGTTGCTGCCCCGTCAGCTGACTCCCTTCTCTTCCTGGGAGGGGGCTGGGAGAAAATAGTCAAAAATGCCGCTTTGTGGCACAATGGGCAACCTCGCCAACGCACCTTCTGCCTTCACGTGGATTAGCTAGGCTGGCAGGTACATTTCCTCTGGTAGGCCTTTTGCCTAGGCTAAAGTTGGCTCTGTCTTGAGCCTGTGTGCTCGAACCAGAGCAAGGAGCAGCTACCGTCAGCTCGACGGGAAGTGACGCCTGGGGAGATCCCTCTAGTGGGGTCGTGGAGGTGAACTCTGCTGCTAGCTATATGTCACGGAAGCAGGAAGAAAGCCTCAACCTGGAGCAAAAGTCTGCTTTTGTCCGGGGTTGTATGAGTCTTTCAGAGCGGATGTGGGCTGCAACGCAGCCAAGATAATTGCCTTGCTTGGAGCTTCCGTAAACCGGCGCAGGAGGGTGGTTGGTTTGCCAACCTCTAACCGGCGGGGGAGTTTACCTTCTCCTGGTATAGAAGCGCTCCCGCAGCTGTCTTTGAACCTAAGCTGCCGGCATGAGGGGACGGAAGCCGTGCTTACGAGACAATTCCCCGATGAGATCTAGTTTCTCCAGGGTAATCAGGTTGCGGCCCCAACTGAAATTGGTGTGCAGGCCCTCAAACTCCAGCAGCATTGACTCGGCAAAGCAGGCAAAGAGGTGACGGGCAGGGTTGGCCACATTCAAGAACTGCATGATAGTCCACTCAATATCCAGCGAGTGCTCCACCATGCCGCCGTCGATGACATATAGCCCCTTGCGCTGCAACTGGGAGGCAATGTTTTTTGGATAGCCACCGTCGATGATGACGCAGGGATCCGGCAACACCTGTGGATCAAGGGTTACCCCCTGGCTCAGGCTGGCCACCCAGACGATGAAATCGGCACGGGGCAAGGCCTCTTCCAGGGAACAGATCTCTCCTTTTTTAAGCTTGGCCTGCAGCTCTTCTAGGCGTCGCCGCTCGCGGGCTATAAGCAACAGCTTGGCCACTGAAGTGCGGTTCACCAGCCACTGGCAAACGGCACTGCCAATATCGCCGGTAGCTCCCACCACGGCAACGGTGGCAGCGGCCAAGTCCATAGCGTAGCGCTGGGCTGCCGCCTGTAATTGTTGACAAATGATGTAAGCGGTGTGGGTGTTGCCAGTGGTGAAGCGTCGGATCTCCAGGTCGACGTTGCGCACCCGCTTGAGGGTTTCGAGGCGAAAATTCTCAAAGATAATGCTACTAAACCCGCCCAGGGCAGTGATATCAAGGCCTCGCCGCTGGGCTAAAGCCATCGCGTTTAAAACCTTGCGACAGGCGGCTTTGACCCGACCGCTGGCCAGCATTTCCGGCAGGAAACAGGATTCGACGTACTGACCATAAATTTTCTGGCCAGTGATGCTGGTCACTACAATCTCGTCCACCACCTGAGGTGGAGCCATGCACCAAAAGTCCAGGTCACTTTCTGCATATTCGGCATACCCCAGCTTGTCTGCCACTTGCTTTGCATGGGCCAGGCTGGTCAAGTGCCCAATCAGGCCAAACATAGAGGCTCACTCACGTAGCTTGCGGATCCTCTCCGGATCCCCTCAAGGAGGATAGGAAGTGCTGCAGCTCAGCCAGGAATCCCCAACAAGCGGGAGGAGGTTAGGCAGCCCGCAGCCCCTGGGCTGACAAGCGCATCACCTCGCGCGTGTTAAAGCCAATGTTGGCCAGCGCTTCGCCATAGGCAATGAGGAAGTCTTCCACAATGGCCTCGCGATCCATGTAGATAGCTTCTATGTCGTCATTCACCTGCTGCAGCATCTTCCAGACCAGGGGCAGGTTTTGGGCGTTGGCCGTTTCAATTTGGGTTTTGACCTCGGCAAAGTGCTCGCCCAGCCAGCGCTCCCCAAAGTTGAGGTGGAGATACTCGTCCTGAACTACCCCTTCGGTAATCTTGCGGGCAAACTCATCGGCAACCGGGATGTAGATGTTGTAGGCGGCAATGGCAAAGCACTCGATGATTAGCGACTGAATGACCAAGCAAGTCACCAGGTCTGCAGCTACTGCCGCTTTTTGGAAATTGTCCCGCAAGGGGGCAAAGAAGGCACGGGCAAACTCCCTGTCCGGTTCTACCTTCAGGTTCTTGCCGCAGGCTTGGAAGCCCTTCATGTGGCGCAGTTCCATCTTGGCCAGCTTGCGCAGCTCCTCTGCTGCTGCCGGCAACATTTCGGCCAAGCGGAGGTAATTGTCGTGGGCTTCCTGTTCGCCTTCAATGACAATGCCGTTGATGCGAGAGTAGGCCTGCCGATACGCGGGGCTGCTGTAGTCTAGGGTCGTGTCGCTGGCATTGGCTGGGAGGGAAACGTTTGCTGGGGCCATACTCGTGCATCTCCTTGATGGGCTGTCGAGCGCCGGGATCCCTTTGCTAGCTGTGCAATAATCCTAGCGCTTGCTGGTCTAGGGTTACTCTACTCAGGATAGCCCTAGCTGGAACAGGATGGGTCGCATCCCTTTCGTTGGGAGAGACAAGCCTGCTAGGGTGGGTACTTAGGCAGCAGGGGAGGGGAGAGGGAGCCAAGAGGATGTCTGCCCTTGGGGATGGCCTAGAGCGGCTGCGCCAGCTGCTGGTGGAGCTGGAGGAACAGTCCCTGGATCAGCCCATTGACAGCGCTGAGGAGGTGTTGCAGGCTATCGAGCTGGCAACGGCTTTTGAACTGTTCGAGGTAGAAAGCCGTCGCTTGTTGCTCCAGACTGCGGCCAATCTTTGGGAGCGGGTGCGCCAGCACAATTTGGCAGCCCAGGAAATTGAGGTAGTGGCGGAGAAGTTGCGGGCAGTGGGCTACACGGACGCTGAGATCGAGGAGATTTTGGAGTTGGAGCCGCAGGAGGACTAGGCAAAAACCATGCCCAGTTCCTCAGTAGCTACTTCCAGTTGGGTGGCGGCGTCGTAGCAGGCTCCGCGCAGGTTGGCCAGTTTGAGTTTGCAGCCGCTGAGCTTGGCCCCTTTGAGGTTGGCATCGCTGAGGTTGGCCCCTGCTAGATCGGCCTGGCTGAGGTCGGCGCCACTGAGGTCGGCTTGGCTGAGGTTAGCGCCGCGCAAGTTGGCTTTTTGAAGTTGGGCTCCCGGCAACTTGGCTTTCTCCAGGTTGGCTAGGCGCAGGTTGGATCCCTGGAGGTCAGCTTGGCTGAGATCGGCGCCGCTGAGGTAGGCCCGCTCCAGGTTAGCCCCAGCTAGCTTGGCCTGCTGGAGGAGGGCTCCCCCCAGATCAATCCCGGCTAGATCCGCGCCAGCCAAGTCAGCTCCTGGCAGTTGGCTGTTGCTGAAATCGCGCTCACCCTTGCCGTAGCGCTGCAGCAGTTCCGTTGCGCTCTCAACCATTGCCTTTCCTCCACTAGACAAGTCGGATCCTACTGGGGGAGACAGTTGCTGCCAAGAACACAGCTTCTCCTTCTTTTCCAAACCGCGCTAGGATAAGCACGTGCCCTCGAGACCTCTTAGATGAGCTTGCCCCGCCTGCCCCGCTCCCGACCTCGGCCCAAGTTGCGCTCGATCCCTCGCCGCAAAGCTGAATCTGCCCTCTATGCCGAGATGCAGCAGCTCTCAGCGGAAAAGCAGCGGCTTAATCAGGAACTGGAGTTTCTCCAGGAACGGCAAGAGCAAATTCAGGCACGGCTTCAGGAAATTGAACAAGCGCTGCAGCATTTTCAGCAGGCAGCAGAGGCTTTTCGAAATCCCGTTTCTTCCCCAAAGCCCAGCCCTGCCAGCTTTTCTCCCTCGCGCTTTCTATCCATGACCTTTGAGTACTGAGCCAGTTTGCCAGCGGGTGGGCAATAGAGTGGTAGGCTGATCCTAGCAGTGAAACCAAGTCCTACAACAAAGCCGCCCCTGGCTTTCCCTACCGGGATCCGCTGACGTTTTGACACCTGAGCAAACAAGGAGCTAAACCTCAACCATGGTTACTGCCACTGCAGCTAACGTTGGCTACATTACCCAAGTCATTGGACCAGTTGTTGACGTTGAGTTTCCCAGCGGCAAACTCCCTCAAATCTACAATGCCCTTAAGGTGGAGGCCACAACCGAAAGTGGCTTGAAGGTCAAAGTTACCTGCGAAGTCCAGCAGCTTTTGGGGGATAACCGCGTGCGGGCCGTGGCCATGTCCTCCACCGATGGGCTGGTGCGGGGTATGCCGGTGGTGGATACAGGCGCCCCAATTACCGTGCCAGTGGGCGAGGCCACCCTGGGCCGCATTTTCAACGTGCTGGGAGAGCCGGTGGATCAGAAGGGGCCGGTACAAGCTAAGGAGTTCGCCCCCATCCACCGCAGTGCCCCGCCCCTGGTGGAGCTGACGGTCAAGCCGGAGCCCTTTGAAACTGGCATTAAGGTAATCGACCTGCTGGCTCCCTTCAAAAAGGGCGGCAAGGTGGGTCTGTTTGGGGGTGCCGGCGTAGGCAAGACGGTGCTGATCCAGGAGCTCATCCACAACATTGCCGAGGAGCACTCCGGCCTGTCGGTGTTTGCTGGAGTGGGAGAGCGCACCCGCGAGGGGAACGATCTCTACAACGAAATGAAGGAGTCTGGGGTGCTGAGTAAGGTGGCGCTGGTCTACGGCCAGATGAACGAGCCGCCAGGTGCCCGCATGCGGGTAGGCCTCACCGCCCTGACGATGGCCGAGTACTTCCGCGACGTCAACAAGCAAGACGTCCTGTTGTTTATCGACAACATCTTCCGCTTTGTGCAGGCCGGCTCGGAAGTGTCGGCGCTCCTAGGCCGCATGCCCTCGGCGGTGGGTTACCAGCCCACCTTGGCCACGGAAATGGGCAACCTGCAGGAGCGGATTACTTCCACCAAGCAGGGATCCATCACTTCCGTGCAGGCAGTGTATGTACCTGCCGACGACCTGACCGATCCGGCACCGGCGACGACGTTTGCCCACCTGGATTCGACCGTGGTGCTGTCGCGCAGCTTGGCGGCCAAGGGCATCTACCCAGCCGTGGATCCCCTGGAGTCTTCGTCCACCATCCTGCAGGCAGACATTGTGGGGGAAGAGCACTACAACACCGCCCGGGCCGTGAAGCAGACGCTGCAGCGCTACAAGGAGCTGCAGGACATCATCGCCATTTTGGGCCTGGACGAGCTCTCTGAAGAAGACAAGCTGGTGGTGGCCCGTGCCCGCCGCATCGAGCGCTTCCTGTCGCAGCCCTTCTTCGTGGCGGAAGTGTTCACCGGCTCGCCTGGCAAGTACGTGAAGTTGGAGGATACCATCAAGGGCTTCCAGCGCATCCTCTCGGGAGAGCTGGACCATCTGCCAGAGCAGGCCTTCTACCTGGTGGGCACCATCGAGGAGGCCATCGAGAAGGCCGAGAAGCTCAAGTCCAGGTAATCCCCTACCCCAGGGATTCCGCCTCGTCGTCAGGATCCCCGCTGGGAAGGGGCTCCAACTGCAAGGAGAGCTGGTAAAGGCGGCGCCGCGTCCAGAGGGGGGATCCCTGCAGACGCTGGGCCAGTTGCCGGCTGGCAGCGGAGCGGGACAGGCCCTTAGCCAGCAGGCGAGCCAGCTCCTGGCGCACTTCTGCTTCGGAAGGGGAGAGCTCCTCGGCTTTTTCTGAGCAAGGCCGTCCCTCCAAAACCAGGGTAAATTCTCCCCGCGGCGGCTGGGCTAGGCAGTGCTCCAGAGCAGCGGCCAGGGATCCCCGCCAAAAGGACTCGTGCCATTTGGTGAGCTCGCGGGCCAGCACGATCTGCCGCTGAGGGCCGCAGTGCACGAGGAGATCCTGCAAAGTCCGCTGCAGGCGGTGGGGGGCTTCGTAGAGGACGATGGTGCGCTCTTCCTGGGCCAGTTGCTGCAGGCGGGCTTGGCGCTGACGGGGCTTGAGGGGCAAAAAGCCCTCGAAGACAAATCGGTCGGTGGGCAAGCCCGAAGCTGTCAACGCAGCCACCGCCGCCACAGGGCCAGGTACCGGGATCACCGGTATCCCAGCTTGGATACAGGCGCGCACCAGCTCCTGGCCTGGATCGGAAAGAGCAGGTGTGCCGGCATCGCTGATGAGGGCCACCGACTGCCCTGCTGCCAGGTACTTGAGGATTTGCGGGATCCGCCGGCTTGCATTGTGCTCGTGGTAGCTCATGAGGCGAGCGGAGATTTGAAAGTGGCTAAGCAGCTGGCCGGAGTGGCGGGTGTCTTCTGCCGCCACCCAGTCCACCTCCTGCAAAACTCGCAGGGCGCGCAGGGTGATATCTTCGCGGTTGCCAATGGGAGTGGCCACTAAGTAAAGGGCGGCGCTGGGGCGCTCCATGGCCAAGCCTCAAGGCCAAGGGGATCCTGAGATCTCCAGGCTAGCTGCCTGTGACAGGATCGAGGGGAAAAGGGAGAAGAGACTGCCGGTGCGCCTGACGACGCGAGCCACCTACAGCATCAAGGCTTTGCTGGATCTGGCGATGCTTAGCAAGGGCCAGAGGGCGTCGGTGCGGGCGATTGCCGAGCGACAGCAGATCCCGGCCCCCTACTTGGAAAAGCTGCTGATAGAGCTACGCCAAGCTGGCTTGGTCTGCTCCCAGCGAGGGGCGCAGGGGGGCTATCGGCTGGCACGGCCGCCGCGGCGAATCCCCATTAGCGCCATTTTGGCGGCGGTGGGGGAGTCCTTGGATCTCCGCACCAACAGCTCGGAGGGGGCAAGAGCTCCTCAAGAAAGCGCCGGCGCGGGAGCGGACTGGGTAACGGCGGCCCTCTGGGCACGGATTGCCCAGCGAGTGCGGCAGGTGTTGGAGGAAACGACCCTGGAAGATTTGTATTTTGACGCCCGCAGTTGGCAGGCAGCCCAAAGCCAGGAGGGAAAGTTTGTGGTCTGAAGCTTGGCTGTTTTTCCCCGCTCAGCCAACGGCCCCGCTGGTGCTGGCGATGGCTTTGGCCCTGGACTACCTGCTGGCAGATCCCTGGGGGTGGCCTCACCCAGTGCGGGTCATGGGGGCGGTGATTGCCTGGGGCCAAGGCTATATCCTCCAGCACTGCCTAACTCCCTCAGCCCAGCGCTGGGGCGGGGCAATGCTCACCTTGGCGCTGGTGGCGGGCTCCTACGCGGCGGGCTGGAGTCTGATTGCCATCGCCCAGGCTCTTCACCCCTGGGCAGGGATCCTGATGCAGAGCATATTGATGGCCAGTTGTCTAGGGGGGCGCAGCCTGCGCTTTGCCGCCTTGGAAGTGTTGGATTCTCTGGAAAAGGGGGATCTGCCCCAGGCCCGCCAACGCCTTAGCCGCTACGTAGGCCGGGATACGGAGCACCTGACGGAGCCAGAGATCTTGCGGGCGGTGATCGAGACCGTGGCAGAGAATACCCCTGACGGGGCAACGGCCCCTTTGTTCTACGCCTTTCTGGGGGGAGCGCCGCTGGCTTTGGCCTACAAGGCCAGCAGCACGCTGGACTCCATGGTGGGCTATCGCCATGCCCCCTTTACCTACCTGGGCACAGTGCCAGCCCGCTGCGAGGACGTCCTGACCTGGCTACCCTGCCGGCTGACGGTACTGACGCTGGCGCTGCTCGGCGGGGATCCCTGGGAGTTTTGGCAGCGCTGTCGCCGCGACGGTCAGGCAGACCCCAGCCCCAATTCGGGCTGGAGCGAGGCGGCCTTTGCCTGGCGGCTGCAGATTCAGTTGGGAGGCACCAACTTCTACCGCGGCGTCCCCAAGGTTAAGCCGAAGTTGGGGATCCCGGCTCGCCCCTTGAGCCCCCAGGTGGTGCGGGAAAGTTTGCAGTTGCTGCGACAGGTTTTGGGAGTGTGGAGCGGTCTAGGGGTGGGGCTGGCCCTTCTCTGGAGGCTTTGGGATTGAGAGGGTAGTGTTCCCGTAGCCAGGCTTCTGCCTCAGCGCGGGTGGAGAGCTTGCCATTGAGGGTAAGGTAGCGCAGGCCATCCAGAATCTCCTGAAACAGAGGGCCTGGCCTATAGCCCAGGCGACGCAGATCGTGGCCGTTGAGAGGCGGCTTTACCCAGTGCCACTCCTGCAGGTAGCGCCAGATCAGCCGCCGCGCTGGCTTGTTGGCAAGCCCAGCCAACAGGATTAGCGCCGGGATGCGCAGCTTCTGCAGTAGCTGCACCACCTGAGCCGGGGAGAGGGATCCACTCTCCAGTTGCGCCAGCAGGGCTTGGTAGGAGGGGAAATGGCGGAGGCGTTCGATGCCTGCCTGGGTGAGGTGGAGCTGGCTGGCCACCTGGGGCGCCTGGGGCAGCGCCAGAAGCAGGGCTTCCAGGCGCAGTTGCCAGATCTCCTGGGATCCCAGCTCAGGGTAGCGGCGGCGGAAGTGAGAGGCCCAGCGGCCCACCCGCTGTAGCCGCCGGTACAGGGAGGGCTCCCAGGTTAAATTGGGATGAATGCAGCGTAGGGCTCCCCACGTCGAGAGCCGCTCAAAGGCCAAGGGCCAGTCGCGGGAGCGGAGGATGTAGGCCAGCTCCTGCTTGAGGCGCTCCCCGCCGACAGCGTCGTGAAGGCCGCTAGCTACCGCGGCGCGGATCCACTCTTCCGTCGCCGGGTCTAGCCTAAAGCCCAGGTGCACGGCAAAGCGCACTGCCCGGTAGATGCGGGTGGGATCCTCGATGAAGCTGTTGGGGTGCAAGGCGCGGATGATCCCCTTTTGCAAATCGGCTTGCCCCCCGAAAAAATCCAGCAACTGACCCCGCTGGGGGCCGTTGAGGCGCAGGGCCAAAGCATTGATGGAAAAGTCTCGTCGGTAGAGATCCTGGTGGATGGATCCCATGGCCACCTCAGGGGGCGAGGCCGGGTAGGGGTAAAACTCCGTGCGGGCGCTGGCAATATCCACACAGAAGCCCCCTGGCCAGATCAGGGCGGCGGTTTGGAACTTGCCGTGGATCTCCAAGCGCGCCTCCGGGAAGTGCTGCTTGAGGGCTTTCCCCAGGATCAACCCCCAGCCTGGCGGATCCGTCCCGGGGGAGGTTGAGGGGTAAGGCCCATCCACCACCAAGTCCAGGTCCAGCCGTTCCAGGCAAGAGGGAGGCTGCCGACCCCACTGGTGCAGCAGCAGATCCCGCACCGCTCCCCCCACCAGATACAGCCGCAGACCCTTTTCGTCGGCAAGGCGGGCCGCCACCTCCAGCAAGCGGCGGTGCTGCGGCGACAGGGCCGGAAAGGAGAGATCCAGGGGGCAGGAAAGCTCAGGAGCGGCCAACCGGGGCGAGAGAGCCGGCAGCTCGTGCAGGTGCCGCAACACGTCGGTGCGGGTAACGATGCCCACCAACTGGCCATCCTGAAGCACGGGCAGACGGCCAATGTCCCACTGCACCATCAGCCGCTGGATCTCCGCCAGCGGAGTATCGGGGGAGAGGGTCTTGACCTCCGTGGTCATGTAGCCCTTAACGGGGGCATGGCCAAAGCCGTGGTGCAGGGCAATGTCAATGTCCCGCCGCGAGATCACCCCCACCAGGCAGCCCTGGGCATCCACCACCACCAGGCCGGAGTGGCCATAGCGCAGCAGCACCCGCTGGGCCTCTTGGATGGTCACCTCCGGTCGGATGGTGCGCACCGGCGAGGACATCAGATCCTTAGCGGTCACCGGCGGCGGGATCCGCTCCTTAACCGCCTGCCTGAGGTCGGCCAGCACCTGGGCTGGATCGGGCAAGGGCCGGCCCGGGGAAGCTTTCAGCGTGGCTGCCGCCGCGCAGTCGTGGCCGCCGCCGCCGTAGCGGGCCATCACCTGGCCCAGTTGGGCAAACTCCTGCCGCGCCCGCCCAATGAGGCTGAGCCGCTCCCCCTGCCGCGCCACCAAGAGCAGCACGTCCACCCCCGTCAGCTCCATCAGCCGCATCACCAGGCCGGCCAGGCCAGGCACAAACTCCGGCAGATCCAGCAGCCACGTGCCCAAGCGGTACTCCCCCACCGTCTCTACCTGGATCTGGGCAAGCCCCTGGCCAAGCAGCTCCTGCATCGGCGGGGTGAGGCCGTCCCCCAAAAAGCGCCGCAACAGCACCAGGTTCACCCCCTGCTGCAACAGCCAGGTGAGGGCAGCACCGTCGCGGGCAGTGGTCTCCGGGAACGTCAGGGATCCCGTGTCCACGTGAATGCCCAAAGCCAGGGCCAGCCGCTCAAATGGACTGAGGCGGATCCCGGCCGCCTGCAGCCGCTCCACGAGGAGGGTACAGGTGGAGCCCACGGCTTCAATGTGGGCGCTGACCTGCTGCTGCGGCCATACCTCCTCCAGCGAGGTGGCAGGCAGGTGGTGGTCGAAAATCTCAATCTTTGCCCCAGGAACGCTCAGCCAGGCCGCAGCCTTACCGAGGCGATCCGGATCGTAACAATCCACCAAGATCCAGCGCTGGACCTGTCGGGGATCCACCGAGCGCAGCTCGATGAGGGGAAACTCGTCCCGGTAGAGGGCCAAGAACTCCTGTACTCCCGGCAGGGATCCGCCAGCTAGGGCAATGCGGGCGCCTGGATACAGCCGTGCTGCGCCCACCGCCGCTCCCAAGGTGTCGAAGTCCGCCGACTGGTGACACAGGATGAGATCCATGCTGGCAGCAGCGCCTTGCTGGCATAGGCCCACAGAGAGGGGCGTTTAGATTGTAGTCAGCTCCTTTTCTTTTTCCGCCAGCAGCTCATCAATCTTTTTGATGTAGCGGTCGGTCAACTTTTGGATCTCTTCTTGCCGACTCTTGGACTCGTCTTCGGAGATCTCGCCGTTTTTCTCCTGCTTGCGCACGGCGTCAATGGCGTCGCGGCGGATGTTGCGAATGGAAACCCGCCCCTCCTCTGCCAGCTTGGCCACCTGTTTGGTTAGCTCTTTGCGCCGCTCTTCCGTCAGGGGGGGGAGGGTGAGGCGGATGACCTTGCCGTCGTTGCTGGGCGTCAGGCCCAGGTCGGAGGCGAGGATGGCCCGCTCAATCGCTGCCAGGGTCGAGGGATCAAAAGGCTGGATCAGGAGAGTGCTGGCATCTGGAGTGGTAATGCTGGCTAGCGCCTTCAGGGGAGTGGGAACGCCGTAGTACTCCACCTGAACCCGATCCAGTAGGCTGGCGTTGGCTCGCCCCGTGCGCACCGTGCTAAAGGAACGCTGGGTGGCCTGCACCGCTTTGCTCATTAACTCCTCGATCTCAGCTAGCTCCACGGCGTTTTCCTCGCTTAAGTAAGACAGTTTGCAGACGCTCGGCCACTAGCGGCAAAAAAACCAAGACCTCTAGCGTGAGCCTGAGTTTAATTTTATCGCTTTGTCTAGCCCCCCTTGGGGATCCAGAGGCCACTCTTTTCCTGGCAGCCGACCCCCTAGCAGTCCAATAGAATGGCCATAATGCTTCTCCTTGAGCCATGTTCGCTGCTCCTTCCCCGCTGAGGTGGAGTCTTGACGAGGTCAACCTCTCGGCCTCGGCCCTGTCGCTATTCGACTACTGCCCCCGCTTGTTCTGCTACGTGTACCTGGAGCGACTGATTTGGCCTGCCGCCGATGCCTTTGAGCACGAAGTGGAGCAGCAGCGGGGACGGCAGTTTCACCGCCTGGTGGAGTGGTCTAGCCGCGGGCAGCAGGTGGAGCCGCGCCTGTCGGCCCTAGACGAAACAGTACGCCAGTGGTGGCAGGTGTTCTTGGCCAGTCCCCATGCCCAACCGCAGGGGCGGGTGTTGACGGAATTGCCCCTCTGGCAGCGGATTGAGGGGTTTAACCTCACTGCCCGCTTAGATCGGCTGGTGATTGCCCCGGGATCCCTGCACATTGTCGATTGGAAGACGGAGCGGCAGCGCCCGCCCGACGAACAGTTGGCCCAGGACTGGCAGGTGCGCCTCTACCCGCTGCTCGTGTGTGGGTTGGCCCACCAACTGCCCCTGGAAGGCCCTTTTGAGCCGGAGCAGGTGCAACTGACCCTTTGGTATGTGCAACACCCCCAGCGGCCTTTTCAGTGGCGCTACAGCGCTGCTGCCTACCAGCGGGATCTGGCCCACCTCAAAGCTACCCTGAACCGCCTGCGGCAACTGGAGGCCCAGGACTTCCCTCCCCTACCCTATGGCGAGCGCTGTGCTGCTTGCCTGTTTTGCGCCCGCTGCCACGGGCTAATGGGGCAAGGGATCCCCGACCAAAATCTCACGGATTGGGTCTGGGCAGCCCAGGAGCCCTCAGGGGAAGAAACACCAGAGGCAGAATGGCGGTAGGGTGCCGGCCTCCCCATCCCCCTGGCGCCGCCAACTTGCATACTGGGTTAAGAATCGAGCAGGGCTGTTAACCGCAATGGCCGGTGTCGTTGCTGACCTCTCCCAGGCTTGTCCATGGAGTGTCGAACTCAGGGGAATCCGCAAGCGCTTTGGCGATGTTGTGGCCCTCGATGGCATCGACTTGCAGATTCGGCGGGGGGAGTTTTTTGGCCTTTTGGGCCCTTCCGGCTGCGGCAAGACCACCCTGCTGCGCATCATCGCTGGCCTGGAGGTTGCCGATGGCGGAGAGGTGGTGATCCGGGGGCAGCCGGTGGGCCATCTGCCTGCCCACAAGCGCAACGTCAACACCGTGTTCCAGAGCTATGCCCTCTTTCCCTTTATGACCGTGGAAGAGAACGTCGCCTTTGGCCTGCGCATGCGGGGAGTGCGAGGGGAAGCGCTGCGCAAGCGGGTGGCCGCCGCTTTGGAGTTGGTAGAGATTGGGGATCTGGCTAAGCGCAAGCCCCAGGAGCTCTCCGGCGGGCAGCAGCAGCGGGTGGCCCTAGCCCGCGCCCTGGTCAACGAGCCAGAGGTGCTGCTATTAGACGAGCCGCTCTCGGCTTTGGATGCCAAATTGCGCAAGCAGCTGCAGGTGCAGTTGTGCGAGTTGCAGCGCCGCCTGGGCATGACGTTCATTTTCGTGACCCACGACCAAGAGGAAGCCTTGGTGACCAGCGACCGAGTGGCGGTGATGCGGGCTGGGCGCATTGAGCAAGTGGGCCCCATTGACGAGGTGTATGAGCGCCCGGCAACGGCCTTTGTGGCGGACTTTTTGGGGGCCAGCAACCTCATCGAAGGGATCGCCTGCGGCACCGACTGCGTCGAGACGCCCCTGGGCAAGCTCAAGGTGCCTGGGATCCAACCCACCCTGGAGCCAGTGCAGTTGGCCATTCGGCCGGAAAAGATTCGGCTTTCTCGGAGCGGCTGGGATCTGCTGCCCAACCAAGTGCCCGTGCGGGTGGAAAACCTCATCTACACGGGGGCAGAAAACCAGTACCTCCTGCGCACAGCTAGCGGCCAGCAGCTCAAGGCCCTCACCCTCAACGCCGACATCGAAGACCAGGATTTTGCCATCGGGGAGGCCCTAGTGGCCCATCTTCCTCCTAAAAACTTGGTGCGCCTGCGGCCGGATCCCCGGCGGGAGGGTCCCCCATGCTGAAGCGCTTGGAGAAGCCTGCCCAAGTGCGCGCCGGGGAATTGCTCACGCCCTGGCAGGAGCTGCTGCACAGCCTGATCTTTGCCGGGCCGGGGGTGCTGTGGGTGGTAACGTTTTTGGTGCTGCCGGGGCTGCTGCTCTTGGCCTGTAGCTTTCTCAGCCGCGGCGAGTTTGGCCAGGTGGGCCTGCCCTTGACGCTGGCCAACTACCTGCGCGCTCTTGGCTACGGTCCCCTAGGGTGGACGCCCATCTACTGGCAGATCCTGGGCCGCAGCCTGCTGGTGGCGGCAGTTACCACCTTCTTCTGTGTGCTCCTGGCCTATCCCCTGGCCTTTTTTATCGCCGCCCACCCGCCCCGACAGCGGGATCTGTTGCTGACGCTGGTGGTGGTGCCCTTCTGGACCAACTTGGTGATCCGCACCTACGCCTGGATGGTGGTGTTGGCCCCGGAGGGGTGGCCGGCGCGGCTAGCAGCCTGGCTGGGCTGGATTCCGCCCCAGACGGCTCTCTACCCCAGTTGGCTGGCGGTGTATCTGGGCATGATCTACACGTTCTTGCCCTACATGGTCTTGCCTCTCTACACAGCCGTGGAGCGCATCGACTGGCGCCTGGCCGAGGCAGCACGGGATCTCTACGCCAACGGCTGGCAGGTTTTCCTATGGGTGCTCTTTCCCCAGACGCTGCCGGGGCTGGCAGCGGGGCTGATTTTGGTTGGGATCCCGGCCCTGGGCATGTTCGTGGTGCCCGACTTGCTGGGGGGCAGCAAGACGCTCTTGATTGGCAATGTCATTCAGATGCAGTTTGGCGCGAGCCTGGACTACCCCTTTGGAGCGGCCCTTAGCTTTCTGGTTACTGGCCTGAGCCTGGGGCTAGTCTACGCCTACAGCCGCTACGTCGGCAGCCGCGGCCTGGAAGATTTAATCTAAGTCGCTGCCCTGAGATGGGATGGCGGATGCTGCCTAAAGCTCTGGTAGGTTGAGGATACTGGCATTGCGCTAGAGGGATCCCTTGACCCAGACGCTGTTTTCTCGACCTCAAGCTGCGGCACCTCCCGCTTCCCCCCCTTCTGTTTGGGATGTCATTGTCATTGGCGCTGGGATTGGCGGCCTGGTGGCAGCTACCCAGTTGGCGGCCAAGGGCTACCAGGTGTTGGTTTTGGAAAAATACCTCATCCCCGGTGGCAGCGCTGGCTACTTCGAGCGCCCAGATCCCAACGGCAACGGGATCTATCGCTTTGATGTCGGGGCTTCCATGATCTTTGGCCTGGGCACTCAGGGCACCACCAACCTGCTCACCCGTGCCCTGGCTGCTGTGGGCCAAACTCTGGAATCCATCCCCGACCCCGTGCAGATTGCCTACCACCTGCCCCAGGGGCTCAGCCCGCGCGTACACCGGAACTACGAGGAGTTTTTGCAGGAGCTAGCTAGCTATTTCCCTCAGGAAGCGGGCAGCATCCGCCGTTTCTACGACAGCTTCTGGCCTATCTTCAACAGCCTTAACGCCATGGAGCTCCTCTCTTTGGAGGAGTGGGGCTATCTCTGGCGCTCTTTTGTCAGCAACCCCCGCGCCTGCCTGACTTTGGCCCGCTACTTGCCGGTGAATGTGGGCCAGGTGGCGCGGCGCTACCTCCGCCATCCGGCGCTGCTGCGCTTTGTGGATATGGAGTGCTACTGCTGGTCGGTGGTGCCGGCGGAGCGCACGCCCATGATCAACGCTGGCATGGTGTTCTGCGACCGCCACTACGGTGGCGTCAACTACCCCAAGGGAGGGGTGGGGCAGATTGCTCAAAAGCTGGCCCAGGGGCTAGAGACCTGCGGGGGGCAAATCCGCTACCGAGCGTCGGTGCGGCGGATTTTGGCAGAACGGGGCCGGGCCGTGGGCGTCGAGCTCTCCACGGGGGAAAAGCTCTTTGCGCGCAAGATCATCTCCAATGCCACCCGCTGGGATACCTTTGGCCGCCTCTGGCCAGGACCCTTTCCGGCAGCGGAGCGGCGCTGGCAAAGCCGTTATCAACAGTCCCCCAGTTTCTTGAGCCTGCACTTGGGGGTGCGGGCCGAGGCCCTGGCCGGTGAGCGCTACTGCCACCACATTCTTCTCGAAGACTGGCAAGCCATGGAGGCGGAGCAGGGCACGATCTTCGTCTCCATCCCCACCCTCTTGGATCCGGAGCTGGCCCCACCAGGCCGCCACATTGTCCACGCCTTTACCCCCAGTTGGATGCAGACGTGGCAGGGCTTGAGCCCAGAGCAGTACCGGCAGCAAAAACAAGCGGCAGCCCAGCGCCTTATCCGCCGCCTGGAGGCCCTCTGGCCAGAGCTGGGATCCCACATTGAACTGCAGGAAGTGGGCACGCCCCGCACCCACCGCCGCTTCTTAGGCCGCGTTAATGGTACCTACGGCCCCATCCCTCGCGGCACTCCCTGGGGACTCTTGGGCATGCCCTTCAACCGCACGGCCATCCCCAACCTCTACTGCGTGGGGGATAGCACCTTCCCCGGCCAGGGACTCAACGCTGTCGCTTTCTCTGGGTTTGCCTGCGCCCACCGGGTAGCGGCGGACTTCTCCTAAAGCTGTTTCCAATTTCTATGAACCCCACCGCAGTCGTCTTGCATTGAACCCCTTCCGACTGCGAGAGCTCTTGCATGAGCGTCGGGGTGAGGCATTGAAGCGGGCAGCCTAGAGCGCCCATTTGGCAAACCAGTTCGTAGACTCGCTCGAAGAAATCCCGATGATTGGCAGACATGTTCCGCGACCGCGATTGCCAGAGCGCATCGTGTGCTTGACGGAGGAGACGGCAGAGACGCTCTACGCCTTGGGGGCTGGGGATCTCGTCGTCGGCATTTCTGGATTTACGGTGCGTCCGCCGGAGGCGCGGAAGAAGCCGAAGGTGTCCACCCTTCTGGATGCCAACATCGAACGGATTTTGGCGCTGCAGCCCGATGTTGTGCTTGCATGGTCGGATCTGCAGGCAAACATTTGCGCTGAGCTCATTCGCCAGGGGGTGGAGGTTGTCTGCTTCAACCAGCGCACGGTTGAGGGGATCCTCTCCATGATCCTGCGCCTTGGGGCACTGGTAGGGCGAGCTGCTCAGGCACGGGCATATGTGCGCTCCTTGCGGGAGGGATTGCACCGAGCTATGCAGCGTGGACAGCAACGGCGCCGCCGTCCACGGGTCTACTTCGAGGAGTGGGATAACCCCTTGATTACAGGCATCGGCTGGATCAGCGAACTCATTCGTCTGTGTGGAACTGTTTCCAATTTCTAGAGATCCCCCCGAAGGAGAAACTTGATCGATGAGGATCGGATCCCGCCAGAGTTTGAGATTTCCAATGTCCAGGGATCCCCAC
>NZ_JANSHR010000113.1:0-2213 GCF_047461675.1 Synechococcus sp. R70.1 | reverse complement strand
GGCAAGGGAAGCTTCGGCCTGGCCTTCCTCTTTGGGGGCCAGGCGGCGGGGGTCCTCCTCTCCGAGGAGGGCGTGAAGCTGGGAGGTCTGCCGTGAGGAAGTGGCTCCTCCTTCTCCTGCTCCTTGCCGCCTGCACGGGAAGCCAGGAGCCCCCCCTCCCCGCCCTGGTGGCGGCGGGGAGCGGGAGCGAGGTGCGCTTTTACCGGGCCTCCGACCTGCAACGGGGCCTGGCCACCCCCGTGGACACCTGGAGCAAGGATGGCCTCCAGGACCTGGCCTACTGGGGGAGCCAGGGGCGGCTCTACCTGCTCTTCAGGGACCGCCTCGAGGCCTACGCCACCTCAGGCTTCAGCGAAAGCGCCGCCCCGGAGAACCTCCTGGCCACGGCCCCCCTCCCGGCGGACTGCTTCGGGGGCTACCTGCGCCTAGGGCAGAACCGGCTTCTGGTGCACTGCCCGGTGGCGGGGCGGGCCTTGCTTTTCTCGCCAGGCCTTGAGGACCCGGAGGAGGCCGACCTCACGGGCCTCGAGGCGCCCCTCCGCCTCGCCCTCCTCCCCCAGGGCACCCTGGACCTCCTGGCCTACATGACCCCAAGCGCCATGGGCTTCCGCCCGGCCCAAAACCCCGGGGGAAGCCCCAGGCTGGAAAAGCCCCTGGATCTGCCCCTGGCCCGGGGACCCTTTGACCTCAGGGCGGACGGAAGCCGGGGAAGGCTTCTGGGCCTGGGGGCCACGGCCACGGAAACCCGCCTCTACGCCCTCCTAGGGGACGCCCTGCAAAGCCGTAAGGTCCTGGGGGATTTCCCCGGGGAGGCCCGGCTGGCCCTGGACCCGGTGGCGGGGCTCGTGGCCTTGGGCCGGGGCTTCCAGGTCCTGGAGCCCAGGGACTCAGGGCCTCAGGAGGTCTTCCTGAACTTCGCCGCCGGCCTGGTGGGGCAGGACGCCTACCTGTACTTGGCAGCGGGAAGCCTCCTCTACGTCTACGACCTGCTCCCCTCCCCGCCCCAGAGGGTGGCCCTCCCCTCATTGGGCTTCCCGCCCCAGTCCCTGGCCCTCATCCCCGTAGAATGAGGCCATGCTGGAAGGAAAGGCCTTTCTCATCACCGGGGCCGGGGGCGCCCTTGCCAGGGCCCTCATTCCCGCCTTCCACCGGGCGGGGGCCAGGCTCTTCCTCTCCGACCCCCGCTTGGAGCGCATGGCGGAAAGGGCGGAGGCGGTGGGGGCTAAGACCTTCGTGGCCGACCTGACCAGGCTGGAGGAGGCCTTGGCCCTGGCCCGCTTCGTGGAAGGGGAAGCCCCCCTCTACGGCGTGGTCCACACCGTGGGGGGCTTCGCCGCCGGGCGCTTTCTGGACGCGGACCCGGGGCTTTACGACTGGATGCTGGACCTGAACCTGCGCACCACCTACAACCTCCTAAAGGCCGTCCTCCCCTACATGGAGGCCCGTCAAGAGGGCTTCTTCGCCGCCTTCGCCGCCGGACCCGCCTGGACGGGCGCGGGGCCGGGCCGGGCCCTCTACACCGCCGCCAAGGCCGCCCTGGCGAGCCTCCTAAGGTCCCTGCAGGGGGAGGTGGAGGGGGTGCGCTTTCTGGTGGTCTACCCCATGGGCACCCTGGACACCGAGGCCAACCGCCGGGCCATGCCCGAGGCCGACCCCAGCCGCTGGATCGCCCCGGAACTGGTGGCGGAGATGGTGGTCCAGGCGGCGGAGGCTAAGGGCGGGCGCCTCTTAGAGCTTCCCATCTACCCGCCCCTCTAGCCCCCAGGTAGGCCCCGAGGGAGTCGGCCAGAAGGTCCAGGCCAAAGGCCTCCCGCCCGGGGACGAAGCTCTGGTGCCACTCGTCCACCAGGCCGTAGAGGGCGGCGAGGAAAAAGGCAGGGTACAAGCCCCCAAGCCCCCGCCCAAGGAGGAAGCCCAGGAGGGCGTAGGCCAGGAGGTGGGCCCCCTTGTCCCAGGGGGGTCAAGTCGCGATTTTTGTGGGTTTCTCTTCCGCGGCCCAAAGCGGGCCCATGTCCAGGTAACGCCGGAAAGCCCAGTCCTCCGTGGCCCTCAGCATCACCACCGTGGCCAGATTCACCAGGCTCCCCTCGCCGGGGAAGACCCCAACCACCCTGGTCCGCCGCTTCACCTCACGGATAAGCCGCTCCAGCACATTCGTGCTCTTAATGTGCCTCTGGTGGCCGCTGGGAAAGTCCAGGTAGGTCAGGGCCTCC
>NZ_JANSHR010000112.1:0-2270 GCF_047461675.1 Synechococcus sp. R70.1 | reverse complement strand
CTCCAGCGATGCAACGAACGACGTTGTTCCCCCTTCGGGGGGATCCCTAGAAATTGGAAACCTCCAGCTGCTTCTGTCGCTGAGCCTCTGCCGCCTGCTGGTTCCCCCTTCGGGGGGATCCCTAGAAATTGGAAACACCAGTCGTTGGTCGGGATCCCGCTTTAGCCGCCTCTTGTTCCCCCTTCGGGGGGATCCCTAGAAATTGGAAACCCTATCCTTGTCCTTTCCGGCCACCAGCTCCACCCTGGACAGAGCGTTCCCCCTTCGGGGGGATCCCTAGAAATTGGAAACCGCCATAAGGAATGGCAATGACATAACGACCATCGAGTTCCCCCTTCGGGGGGATCCCTAGAAATTGGAAACTATAAACTCTAGCGCTCCCACAAATGAGGTCTTTGAAACTGTTCCCCCTTCGGGGGGATCCCTAGAAATTGGAAACATCCCTAAACCACAACATCCCTTGGGTGTTATATGCATGTTCCCCCTTCGGGGGGATCCCTAGAAATTGGAAACTAGATTAGCTGGACCATCCGCAGTGCTTCACGGATGGGTTCCCCCTTCGGGGGGATCCCTAGAAATTGGAAACAAAGCGAGGGCAATTTGAGAGGTTTTCCGAGGTTCTTTGTTCCCCCTTCGGGGGGATCCCTAGAAATTGGAAACCCTGTTTCCAGGATTAACCAGTGACCGTATCTACGGTCAACGGGTTCCCCCTTCGGGGGGATCCCTAGAAATTGGAAACGTCTGGCACGGGGTCTCAACGGACGACGGATATTTCCTTTTGTTCCCCCTTCGGGGGGATCCCTAGAAATTGGAAACGTCCACCTCTGAGATGTACCACCCGCGATTAGTCCGGGTTGTTCCCCCTTCGGGGGGATCCCTAGAAATTGGAAACAAGTCGGAGGAAGTTATGATGGACACAATCTAAGGAGTTCCCCCTTCGGGGGGATCCCTAGAAATTGGAAACCAGGTTACGGTCCTGCCCAGACCTGATACTATTGTAACGTTCCCCCTTCGGGGGGATCCCTAGAAATTGGAAACTTTGGGTGACGTCTGTGGGGTTCATAAGAATGTCGCTGTTCCCCCTTCGGGGGGATCCCTAGAAATTGGAAACAGTCCTGGGACATATTGGTACTGGATTACCACGTTTTCGTGTTCCCCCTTCGGGGGGATCCCTAGAAATTGGAAACTCCTAAACTGGTATGCCTACTTCCCTAAAGGCTCTAGCAAAGTTCCCCCTTCGGGGGGATCCCTAGAAATTGGAAACCTCAAACTTGTTGTAACGCTTGATTTGCATATGACCTGTTCCCCCTTCGGGGGGATCCCTAGAAATTGGAAACAACGACACCCGCGAAACGATCCGGGCTAAGTCCCGGATGGTGTTCCCCCTTCGGGGGGATCCCTAGAAATTGGAAACTTCAGGTAGGGCCTTACGTAGCTCATCTAGGGCAGACTCTAACGTTCCCCCTTCGGGGGGATCCCTAGAAATTGGAAACACTAACCTCCTAAGGCAGGGAAAGACTGAAACCTGCCTTCAAGTTCCCCCTTCGGGGGGATCCCTAGAAATTGGAAACGTCATACAAAAGCAGATATAAGACAAGTTGCAGAAATGTTCCCCCTTCGGGGGGATCCCTAGAAATTGGAAACTCCCTGCAATTGCGGACTGAGCGGGTGCTTTTATCGAGTTCCCCCTTCGGGGGGATCCCTAGAAATTGGAAACCAGCAATATAGGGTGACCCACTGCAACGTTAAGTGTTCCCCCTTCGGGGGGATCCCTAGAAATTGGAAACCGATAACGACCCGCATTCCAGGTGTAACCGGAATAGAGTTCCCCCTTCGGGGGGATCCCTAGAAATTGGAAACATTTAAGGACCATTCCCCCTGGATGACCCGTAAGACTTGGTAGGCGTTCCCCCTTCGGGGGGATCCCTAGAAATTGGAAACTCTTATAAGGAATCGCTACAATGTAGTGACCATCAACCCCAGGTTCCCCCTTCGGGGGGATCCCTAGAAATTGGAAACTGCATATGGGGTGCAGTCTGGAGCCAACCAAGTTTTGGACAGGTTCCCCCTTCGGGGGGATCCCTAGAAATTGGAAACTCTGGTGTAGAGTCTTTTGCCTTGGCGGCAATTACCGCTTCAGTTCCCCCTTCGGGGGGATCCCTAGAAATTGGAAACTTTCAAGGGATCGTCGATAATGCCCAGCCTGAAGCCCATCCCCGTTCCCCCTTCGGGGGGATCCCTAGAAATTGGAAACAACTTGTTGGATCCCT
>NZ_JANSHR010000111.1:0-504 GCF_047461675.1 Synechococcus sp. R70.1 | reverse complement strand
CCGCCCCACCTCCAACCTAAGCAGAGGCATGCGCCACTCGCTGGCTATGGGTTTGGCGCAGAGGGATTTGCCAGTGCCTTGGATCCCGGCCAGCAAAATCCCTTTGGGACTGGGCAAGCCATAGTCGCGGGCCTGAGCGCTAAAACTGTTGCGGCGTTCTCTAATCCAGGCCTTGAGGTTTTCCAGGCCGCCGACATTTTGCAAGGTTTCCGAAGGGCTGTAAAATTCTAGGATTTCCGTTTGGCGGATGTATTGCTTTTTTTCTTCCAAAACCAGATCGATGTCGCCCTCGCTGACCTTGCCCTTGGCAGCTAAGGCGCGGGCCAGGATGCGTTCAATGCGCTGCCGCGTCAGTCCTTGGCAGGCTCGAACCAGTTGTTCTCGCGCAGGGCTGCTCAGCTCCAGTTGGCGGGCAGGGATCGCGTGGGTAAGGAGCCGCTCAATTTCGGGAATGCTGGGCAGAGGAAAATCAAAGACCACGATTTCCTCCCGCAGCTCGGAAGG
>NZ_JANSHR010000110.1:0-504 GCF_047461675.1 Synechococcus sp. R70.1 | reverse complement strand
GATCGCGATAATCGCGATTACGACCAGCAGTTCAATCAGTGTGAAGCCGTTGCGTTGCATAGGGTCACCTCTGAGATATTTTTGCCCTCACCCCCACCCCCTCTCCCACAAGGGGGGAGAGGGGAGTAGGGGCGAACGGCTGTTCGCCCTTCCCCTCTCCCGCTCTGGGGTTGATGGCACAACACGCACAAGTTGCTCCATCCTTACCCTCGTGCTATAGCGAGATGACTTGGTCGGGTGGGTTGCCCGCCAGCGCGGCGTAGAGGTCGGGGAAGCAGCCCACCTGCACGCCCTCGACGGTATTGTAGGGCACGCAGTCGCCTGGAGTGGTGCGCCCTGTGCCGTCGGGGTTGCACCAGCGCAGCTCGCCCTTGGCTAAGTTGCGCTCCAGCGCGCAGGCGTCGCAAATCATCAGCAGGATGCCCTTCTCCTTCGCAATCTTCGCCACGCGCTCGCCAATCGGGTCGCCCTGACGCAGCACGAAGGCGTTATCGTCGAAGAAGA